>JBGOWR010000063.1:0-5090 GCA_041478695.1 Thermoplasmata archaeon
AATAGCAATGGCCGCAGGAAATGTCGGGGTACCACAGCACTCGGTCCCCTTTCTGCAGACGCTCCCCATGGACTCCCATTCTTATGGCTGCAGTCTCCGTTATTTCACTTATCTCGCCTACGTTCTCGTGACCTGGTATTACTGGAAAGTCAACTTTGAGATGTCCATCGAACTGGTGTTTGTCGCTCCCGCAGACTCCAGACATATGCATCTTGACAATGATCCCCCCCTCTTTCAACTCTGGGTAGTCGAACGATCTCGTTTCCATTCTTCCTGGGTTCATTACGGCAGCCCTTATCTTGTTAACCATCTAGTCACCATGCCTCAGAAATGGATTGTCTCGGACTGACATACGATTATTCATATTAATTTCTGTTCGATACGAGAACAGGATTCTTGCCAGATTGTTTGAACGATTCACTCGAGACTCTCTTGGAGTTTCGCGAGACGCTTCAGGAATCGTTGCCCAGTGATTCCGCATAGATAAGGCACTGGAGGGGTCAGGTAAATTATCGACCCTAGCAACGCGATCAATTTCTTACCGGTCCCCATGACTTTGATCCTGTTGATTATCGGGTCATGCATGTCGACCTCGCGAATCAAACCGAAAATCGATTTTAGTATGAGAAGGTCAGAAGCCAGAACGACCCCGACGCTCCACGCAACCCCCTTCTCAAGGGGCATCCTTTTGCCACTGGCCTGAGTGGTCTTCTGAACTATCGCCCTCTTCAGATCCTCTGCCGTCTCACCTTCGAATAGGGTATAGGCATAAGCAATGGTGTTCAGACTGTGCGAATCACTCCCTCCGACGGCCGCCCATCTCCCACCGTTCTCCCGAGACTGCGCTTTCAAGTTCGCGTATCCGTCGATGTGGCCTGCATTGATCGTCTCTATCGCATCTATGTGAAGATGATCGATGCGATCGCCCAAGCTTGGGCAATGAAGACTGAAAGGATGCGGGGCAATCACCAATCCTCCTTGCGCCCTGATGCGAGTAATCGTTTCCTCTGCTGAAAGATGAGCCGGGATTTCTTCTTTCAGATAGAGGCCTATCACTTCTCCCTCCAACGTCGTGATTTCTTCGCCCACAACCACTTCCACGCCGGGGTAGTCCTTCGCACACTCCATCGCCTTCAGTGCTCCACTGATGCAATTGTGATCTGTGATACAAAGGACCCTGACGCCAATTGACTGTGCTTTCTTTACCACATCGCAGGGATCAACGACGGATTCCGGAAAACGGAGAAACCCGAGTCGGCCAATTCCTGAGTATTTTGTATGAACGTGGATGTCGGCCCTGCTCTGCATTTGTGTATGAAATATGTTACTACATTAAATAGAATTCGCAGTGGCATATCATCTGAATGAGTATCGTCTCATGACGCAATGTTTCCAGATGTGAGCGCTCGGTGGCGATGATGAGCTCTTTACCCTAACTCACATGGGTCATGTCTGAGCCACAGCAAACAAGCTTACCATCACCTGCTTCCATGATCATGACCTTGTTGCCGCAAATTTCGCATTCGTAGATCTGTCCGACTCCCGTCATTTCGACCCTCCCAATTGCGGATAGGGGAGATCAGCTCCCTTTAATCTCTTTTCCTATCTTCTGTCCATATTCGAAGCACTTGAGAATCTCCTCCTCTTTTGGCACATACCGCATTTCCAGGTCCTCAAAGGACAACACCAATCCTGCTTTCTCGAGATTCTCCCTCAATGCTTTGACAGCTCCTCCTCCCCATCCGAACGAACCAAATGCGGCTCCTTTCTTGCCCTTCGGTCTGAGCCCTCTCATATAGGTCACGAAATCTGCCACGGTGGGGAACATGCCATTGTTCAAAGTCGGCGAACCGACAACTACCGCTCTTGCTTCCAAGATGTCTCTCATAATCTCGCTGCGATCGCTGTCGGAAAGTTTGTGTGGTCTCGTCTCGACTCCTTCCGAGGCTATGCCATCTGCTATCGCTTCGGCCATTTTCTGGGTGCTTCCCCACATCGTGTCATAGACTACGACAGCCTTCTCTTTTGTCTCTCCCTTTGCCCAAGAGAGATACGCGTTGATGATACCGTTCAGGTCCTTTCTCCATATGACGCCATGAGAGGTCGCCAACATTTTGATATCTACGTCTTTGACCTTCTCGAAAGTCTTGAGCACCTGGCCGCCAAAAGGCATCAGTATGTTTGCGTAGTATTTTGCTGCCTCGTACATTAGAACATCCTTATCGACCTCATCATCGAACCTTTTTGAACTCGCTAGATGCTGTCCAAATCCATCCATGGAGAAGAGAATCTTATCCTCAACAAGGTAAGTGAACATCGAATCGGGCCAGTGAAGCATTGGAGTCTCGATGAATCTGAGGACCCTGTCGCCAATCCGAAGTTCCTGACCGTCCTCCACGGCTTCGATTTCAAGACCGTCGTGGTGAAGGGCCAATCCTTCCACACCTCTTTTCGACGCAAGAATCTTGGCACCTGTCAGATTCTGGGCAGGGACGAGGCTCCCCGAATGATCCATCTCGACGTGGTTAGATATTATCAGGTCGATCTCCTTCGGGTCCAATACAGAGGAAATCCGAGAGACCATTTGGTCGAAGAACGGGCGCTTTACAGTATCGATTAGAACGTTTGTATCTCCCTTTATGAGATATGCATTGTAAGTGCTCCCTCTTGGAGTGGAATAACCGTGAAAGCTCCTAATATTCCAATCAATTGCCCCCACCCAGTAGACATTTCCCGCGATTTCTGCCGCTTTCATGATCCACCTAATGTGGAATAAGCGGCGACGTGTATCTATTGTTTGCGATGGGCACATTTAACCATTCTCCGCTTCCTCTGGATTGAGGCACCGGGAATAGTATTAATAACTCCATTCGAATCAGGTTGGCCATGGGCATCATCGAATGGGGTATCCTCTTCATAAAGGACCTGATACTGGCGATGGGATATCCTGGTATCGCGTTCCTGATGGCGCTGGAGAGTGCATGCATACCCATTCCGAGTGAGATCGTGATGCCTTTTGCCGGCTGGCTCGTCTATGATGGCAAGATGGACCTCATCCTGGTCACGCTCGCCGGGGCAATCGGCTGTTCAATCGGGTCAATCGCAGCATATCTGGTAGGACTATATGGCGGGAGAAAGTTTGTCATCAAGTACGGTCGATACGTTTTTCTGAGTCAGAAAAGCCTTGATTCGGCAGAAAGATGGTTTGCGAAGTATGGGAATTCAGCTGTATTCCTCAGCAGACTGCTGCCCATAGTTCGAACATTCATCTCGCTCCCAGCTGGAATGGCGAAGATGAAGTTCGGCTGGTTTGTCACCCTCAGCTTCATCGGTTCCGTGCCGTGGTGCTTCGCATTGGCCTATGTCGGCGTGATTCTTGGCCCGAAATGGGAATCGATCACAGAAATTTTCAGAGGACTGGATGTCCTGATCGTGGTTGCCTTCGTCGCAATCGTCGTCTGGTACATCGTCAGGAGAAGGAGAGCGAAGACGACAGCTCAGGAAGAGTAGTAGTACTCTCCCTTCTCTTTCTGTTCTCTGTCGAGCCTTGAACCCAATTTGTTGATCCTCGGCCTATTGGTATCGTTGTCCCTCCTGAATGTCACATTGACCTCCTTGAGAAAGAGGTTCATTCCCGCCCTCATATCGAATGGGCCTCTCCCGTATCCTTCCTTGCCTGGGATGCCTGAGAAGACCATGATAGAGTCGGACACCATGTCTACGAAGTAGATGTCGTGATCGACCACCAGCGCGCTCCTTCCCCTTTTCTCCATGACCCTTCTTACCGTCTTTGCAGCCTCCATCCTTTGGTTGGAGTCTAGATAGGCGGATGGCTCGTCCATAAGATATAAATCAGCCTCCCTGGAGAGGCAGAGGGCAATGGCCACGCGTTGGAGCTCTCCACCAGAGAGGGTCGTCACCAGTTTGTCAAAGAGGTGTTTCAATGAGAGAGGATTGGAAATCTCCGCCTCGAAAAAGCCCGAGTCAAAAAAGTCCTTGACATAAACATGAAAGAGTTCCGTGACCGTACCTCCAAAGTCGGGTGCGATGTACTGAGGCTTGTAGCTCACCTTCACGCTCGTCTCGACATTCCCCTTCGTCGGCTTCTGGATTCCCGCTAGCATCTTCACGAATGTCGTCTTACCTATGGCATTTGGACCGACGATCCCGACCGATTCCCCCACCTTCACAGAACCGCCGTCGATTCTCAATCTGAAAGCTGGGAAGTCGCATTCCAAGGCCGGAAACTCCAAGAGACTCGTCGTCTGCCAGACAGCTCTGGGCGGCCTTGCCTCGAACTCGATTCTCCTGTCCCTGAAGCGGATGTTCTCCCCGGTCAAGTATCCATCCAAATAGGTATTGATTGCCGAACGTACTTGTCTGGGGTGAGCAAAAACTCCGAATGCCCCTTCAACACCGTAAACAAGGTACACATTATCTGCGAGGAAATCAAGGATTGCGAGGTCGTGCTCTATTACCACTACCTGTTTCTCTTGTGCCATCGACTGGATGATCTTCGCGACTTTTAGTCTCTGATGGATGTCGAGATAGGAAGATGGCTCGTCAAAGAAGTAGACGTCAGCTTCTTTCATTATCGTTGCGGCCAGAGCAGTTCTTTGAAGTTCACCACCTGAGAGTTTGTCCATTTCTCTGTCAAGAACATCGATGAGATCGAGCTGCTCCGCGATTTCTTCAGTTGACATTCTTCCGGAGACTCTATCCAATAGGCTCTGTACGACTCCTTGATAAGTCATCGGGATTTTGTCAACGTACTGTGGTTTGAGTGATATTTTCACATTTCCAGTATAGACTTTTTCCAGGTACAGATGAAGCTCCGTGCCAGCAAAATGATGAAGGATCTCATCTCGACTTGGTGGGTTCTCGAAGTGCCCAAGGTTCGGTTCCTCCTCGCCGGATAGGAGTCTGAACGCCGTGGATTTTCCGATGCCGTTCGGTCCAAGTATTCCCGTGACCAACCCCGCCTTTGGGACTGGCAGACGGTACAACCTGAATCCATTCTGCCCATATTGATGAATTATTTCCTCCTCGAGCTCGTCGGGCAGACCTATGATCTTGATCGCCTCAAAGGG
>JBGOWR010000095.1:0-4163 GCA_041478695.1 Thermoplasmata archaeon
CCTCGAATTGTGTCAAGAGAACAACGCGTATTTCGTGATTGACTATGCCTACAAGACGCAGACATTCGTAGACACCGTTCCCAAGTACTTCTCATGGTCACCGGCGGAACTCGACAATCTTATCCTGATGTACTCAGCTTCAAAGTTTTTCCGAAGTCTGGGGAGAAGGCTCGGATGGGTCGTCGGTTCAGAGAAGGTCATTGATGGGATGGAGACGATGTTGACCTACTCGGTCCTTTCTGCCGACAATATGCACCAGATGGCAATGGCCAAGTACCTGGAGGAGACCATCGACAACGGGAATCTGAGAAGGTACCTCAATAACATCAACGAGTCTTACAAGGAAGCTGCGAGGATCACAGTCAACAGCATCGACGAGTATGTCGGTCTCAGAAGAACGGTCCCTCAGGGTGCGCTCTATGTTGTCATGGAGGTTGGAGAAGACGGCGAGAAATGGACCGAGGAGACCTTGAGGAACACCGGTGTCATGTTCATACCCGGATTCGGATTCGGGGAGAGCTTGAGGAACGGCGTCAGGGTCTCTTACGGACCGCTCGTCGAGAACACCGATAAGATCCCAGAGGGCATGAAACGCGTCGGAGAATACGTCAAAGGTCGTAAGTCCGGTTCATCTGAATAGGCGGATCAATTCAGATACGTTGCTTATTGAAAACATGGCCTTGACAGGCGAGCAGATCTCAGGTCGTCACTTCACACTTCGAACCCGAAATGACAACAGTATGCTCTGCCTGGCTAACGATCCCCCTGTTGATCTCCTTGAGCTGTGGATAGCTCGAAATCAGGCCGTGGCGGACGAGAGTGCGGAGCAGAGTAGGTGCTTCTTTGTTCAGATCCACACACCACCTCTCACAGAACGGCAGTGTCCCAAAGCTGACCTCGATTTCGTGGAAGAGTCCAAGAGCTTGCTTGTCCCGTATGGATCTCTCCCTAAGCAACCGAAAGATATTGCCTGGTTGCTCGTTCGACACAGACCCACTACCGTTCGTTGCGAAGGGCTCGATCGCAATGGTCATGTCTTTCCGAATCTTCGAAGCGACACCATCGTCGATGTTCGGGACCGTGAGACCTGCATGAAGGCTGTACTGACTCATCCCG
Source organism: Thermoplasmata archaeon (assembly GCA_041478695.1). Classification (GTDB taxonomy): domain Archaea; phylum Thermoplasmatota; class Thermoplasmata; order Methanomassiliicoccales; family JACIVX01; genus JAJRAG01. Next base: position 1,117 of record JBGOWR010000095.1, read on the forward strand.
TGTCCGGTGAGATTGACCACGGGTCTGAATCCAAAACCCTTTATGCTCCTCTCTATCGCTCCCCCGATCATGTTGACTGCGATGCCATCTGCTGTCATCTCTACGGCAATTCTCAGTGCGCTCTCGGCAGCTTCTATCAGATTCTTCCAGTTCCTCGTTCCAACCTCAAGGGTCGCAGCAGTGTCTCCGATGTAGCCGTCAACATGGGCACCGACATCGATCTTCACTACATCTCCTCTAACGAACCTTGCACCATCTCCATAGTTCGGTGTGAAATGAGCGGCAGTGCTGTTCACTCCAATATTCACAGGGAACGCTGGCCTGGCACCCTTCTTGATAATGAAACTTTCTATCTCCATTGCGACGTCGAGGTATCTTACGCCCTCGTCGACCATGCTTGCTCCTAGCTCGCGAGCTTCCCTTGCGACAGAGCCTGCCTTCCGCAGGCAGCCCAATACTCGATCATTCATTGAGGGCTTCCTCGATATCTTCTTTCGGGATGGCTCCATGCCTAATTATCTCGATCCCACCCTCCGAGAGCTGGACGATCGTCGATGGTTTCCCAACCCTACATGGCCCGCAATCGACACAGACATCGATCATCGGACCTATGTCCTGGACTGCGGTATCCGCGTTGGTCGGATTCGGTTTAGAATGCAGATTCGCGCTGGTAGAGACTATGGGACCGCACTTCTCAATAAGGCGCAAGGCGAAAGGATGATTCGGGATGCGTACCCCAATCTCCATGGAAGCCGATGTCAAGATGTCAGGTACATTCCGTTTCTTTGTCACGAGAATTGTGATCGGTCCAGGCGTGAACTTGGTTACAAGTCTCCGTGTATTGTCGTCAAGAACTGCGACCTCCTCCAGCATCGGGAGATCTCTTACGGCTATGGACAATGGCATGTCGAATGGCCTTTTCTTGACCATGTAGACCCTCTTCACTGCTGCTTCGTCGAAGGGATTCGCTCCGAGGCCATACAGAGTCTCAGTAGGATACACCACCAATTTGCCGGCCTTTAGGCCATTGGCGATCTGCTCTATCTTTGAATCCGGCAGGTCGCAGACCATGCAGTTCTTCTTCTTGCACCGTATTAGCTCCATTCAAGCATCTCCTAGATATCTCAAGGCGCCGACGATCTGTCCTCCAGCATCCCCGTATGAACACGGGCCGTGTCCAGGGTAGAGGTCGACCGCGTCCAGCTTCGCCAGCTTTTTGATCGAGCCGACAAGGTCTCCATAGCTTCCGGTAAACAGATCCCATCGACCCACACTGCCTGAGAACACCGTATCTCCAGATATCAGAGAGCCGTTCAGGTCGTCGAAGAGACAGACACTTCCGCTCGAATGTCCCGGGGTATGAATGACTCTGAAATCATTCTCCCCGCTGGAGAAAACGACGCCCTCGGCGAAGGTCTCGACCTCAAAAGGTTCCATCTCGATACCGAACATCTCTTCCTGTGCCCTCCAATTGTCAATGTCACTAATCATTGGCGCGTCGAGTTCATGGATGAGAATCTCGACGGACAACTTCTCTTTCAAACCGGCGGCTCCACCAACGTGGTCCATATGACCATGTGTCAAAACGATCCGCCTGATCTTATTGATCTTCACGAATTTCGATAGTCCGTTGAACACGCGTGACATGTTCAATCCAGTGCCCGTGTCGACGAGGAATGGGTCATCTCCAGTCACGAGAAAGATGTTAGAGTCGAATCCCATTCCAGGCAACCATTGGACACTCATTTGAGATTCTGAAGATTGAGGTCATATTTAACCTCTTTCATGTTGACTGAAAACTCCACAGCATCTCGATGCAACCACATCGTCGGATTGATCGAATTCAGCTGTCGGGTTTGAGGGTGGCCAAGAAGAAATTTAGAAATAAGGAGAAGAAGTTCAATGATAGGTGATGGGATGAAACTCCTAGAGCACCGGGCAAAGCAAATTCTCAGGGCGAACGGAATAGCGATACCTGAAGGATATTTAGTGAAGATCCCTGAGGAATTGCATGATGTCAAAAGCCCGATTGTCCTCAAAGCCCAGGTCGCCGTGGGAGGGAGGGGGAAAGCGGGGGGAATCAGATTTGCCTCAGATCTTCTGGAAGCGAGAAAGTCTGCGACCGAGATACTTAAGTTGGAGATATCTGGACATGTTCCGAGAGAGATTCTGGTCGAGGAAAGACTGACGATCGGGAGGGAGATCTATCTAAGCATAACGATAGATTGGAGTGCACGTGTTCCATTGCTAATAGCGAGCAGCGAAGGTGGTGTAGAGATCGAGAGCGTACCTGATGGTAGTATTCGCAAATGGCAAATCCACCCATTCGTAGGATTTCAGGCATATCAATTGCGCGAGATTAGCTCATTCTTGAGAATCGAGGAACCTCAGAGAGGTCAAATGACAAGTCTGCTCAGAAACCTCTGGAGACTTTTCTGGGACAACGATTGCGAACTCGCCGAGATCAATCCACTTATTCTGTCCAAGGACGGAGTTCTGGTGGCGGGTGACGCAAAGATCACCGTCAACGATGATTCACTTTACCGTCACAAAGAACTCATAGCCCCTGACGAGACACTTACAGCTCTCGAGCGGGAAGCGAAAGAAAAGGACATCGCCTTCGTTCAAATGGACGGGGAGATCGGCGTAATAGCCAACGGTGCTGGACTGACGATGGCCACGTTGGACAACCTGTCTTTGTATGGCGGACGGGGTGGAGTCTTCCTCGACCTTGGAGGTACCGACGATCCCAAGAAAGTGGAGCAGGCTCTCGAGCTAATGATCAGATCCTCTCCGAAAGTAATCCTGCTGAACATCTTTGGTGGCATGACGAAGTGCGATAGCGTCGCCGAAGGAGTGTTGGCGGTCGAGAATAGAATCGGGATCTCGATACCGATCGTTGCCAGAGTTCGCGGTGTAAATGAAGAACGAGGTCGCGATATGTTGTCCAAAGCGGGCATGATTGCAGTCAGTGACCTAGACGAGGCATGCCGAAAAGCCAGCGAACTGGGGGCCGCTTGAATGTCCACCATCCTCACTAAGAGCAC
>JBGOWR010000082.1:0-4473 GCA_041478695.1 Thermoplasmata archaeon
ATGATGTCGCGTAGCATCCTTTGTCCAGCGAGAAAGACATCAATAGGCTGTCTCCTTCAGCGCGGACCGAAAGATTCCTGAACCTGCCAAGCATCTCTCTCCTGCTGCCCTTGGAACTGCACTGCGGTATCTTTGGCACGATGAAGTCCTCTCGGTCGATGCCTTCCGCACCGACGATCTCCTTCTCAATCTCACCGGCCTCTCCTTCCGCGAACTCGCTCTCTGAGCCGAATAGAACGCCGCTGATGAACGCCTTGTTCTCCGTCATCTGTCTTTCAACAAGGTCAAGGTTCTCTTTCGTGACCTTGATGTTGATGTCGTGGTCTGGGAGGCCGTTCCTGTCTGCAGGAAGGACGATGTCTCCGATGAGAGGTCCGTTTAGCGATAGACCTCTCTTTATCCTTGCACTCAGTATCCTATTGAACAGATAGGACTGGTACGCATGCACAAACATCATCTGAAGGTTCTGAGGCAGCGATTCGATCGCGCCGGTGTAGTCACCATCATTCCTTGCTAGATGTGCTATCACGGTCCTTTCAAAGGAAAGTCTCATCGGGTATGTTCCCAATGCAGACTTGAAGTCTCTCGATTTCTCAAGGTCTTCACGAGCTTCCCGCACTTCTTGAGGTTCATCTGGCGCTGGAGAAGCAATGTAGGTCATCACTGCATCCTCGAACTCGCCATTGACTATGAATTTGCCGACGATGTGCGTGACCGGCCTGAGGGCTCCAAAACGCTGGACCCCGAAGAAGTTCGGGAAACCGCCCAGCTCGTTCAAGATGCGGGCGGTCGCCTCGGCATTATCTCCAAGATCGGACCCTTCGAGGTCACATCCTCTTATCCAACTGGTGAACGAGTTGCCCACGAGGTCTCCGATGTTGATATGTTTCTTTGCCCTGTAAACGTCAGAAATCGTGACCTGGTGGATCTTGAGCGATTCGACGTCCTTGATCGGGGCCTCGAACGATATCAGCTGCTTCGTGACCGCCCTTTTGTCCTTCGTCCCAGCGAAACCGATTCTTCTTCTGCTTATCCCAAGGGATCTCGATAGCTGCCGTACGAGTCTGTTCATCTCCCAATTGGTCGATGTGACCGTCCCGATCGTGTATATGCCATCTTCTGATCGGTCGGGGTACTTGGATATCTCTTCGACCAGGAAGTCCTCTGGTGAGGTCCTGAGTCTACCGCCAGTGCCGGTCGTCTCAGTGTAGAATACCTCAAGACCGATCTCAGTCTCCCGAGCCGAGCTAGCCTGGTATTCCATAGAATTCTACTTCAGGTCCTTTTCGAGTCTCTCTCTCGTCTCCCTGAACTCACCAGCTATCGTCTTCGAGGCCCGTTTCAGCGCCGTCTGCGGCTTCCCTGTCCTGACCCGGACATGAAGCGTAGGGAACTCAAGATCTGGGTGAGCCGCTGTGTACTTCACCTCGGAGACAGCGTCGTCCTCGAGAAGCTCGGTCACAAGAGGCGATATGAGGGTCATGTCGGCGTCCTTGATCATGATTTTGATTGAATCCTTATCCTTCTCGATCAGCTCAAGTTGCATGGCGGCTCCTATCTGAATTCTGACTATAAATCTTTTGATGGTCAGCTAGCCATCCACTTTCTTGAGCTGGCTCCTGTACATTGTTTCAAGCTCAGCGGTGGTCGTTGCCTCCCTTGGGCCCTTGTCGTCCCGAAACTTGCCCGTGAATCTTGGGAAGCGGATCGCGAGACCCGCGTCCTTCCGTATCCTTGAGTATGCGCTAGTGTGGGTCGGACTGACGGTGATCTCTGCTCCCAGCACCTCGATCACCATCGACGGTTCGAACCAAAAGTCCGCCTCCAGCTTCGAATAGACAGTGGGATGTTTTTCCGATAGCCGTGATCCTTCCAGCTTGGAGGGCAGCGATGCTAGCGTTTGATCATCGAATCCGCTTCCTAGTTTGCACACGGTTTCGAATGTGTCTTCCTGTCCGTTGTATGTCGCCATCAGTAAGGCTCCATAAACGCCTTTTCTCCTACCTCTTCCAGCGAAGGCTCCGACGACGACCAGATCCACTGTGTCCGTCATCTCAGACTTGTATTCTTTCTTGTACTTTATCCATAGGAAGCCCCTCGACCCTGCACGATACACGGAATCATCGGCGATCGATTTCGCCATCAGACCCTCGCAACCGTCTCTCAATGCCTCCTGGAAGAAAGCATCAGCGTCTTCGATTGTCTCCACGACTCGCATCTCGGAGGTCCTTACCTCGTCCGTTATCTGCACACAGCTTTCCAATGCCCTTCTCCTCTCTAGGAGTGGCTTGTTCGTCAGGTCTTCGCCATCAAGATGCAGGCAATCGAACAGGAAGATCCTGACAGGGTACTCTTCAATCGCGCTTGTGAGGTCGTGCTTTCTTCCCCGCCGATGTGAGACCTCTTGGAACGGGAGCATCTCACCCGTGTTGATGTCCACCGGCACGCACTCCCCTTCAAGTATCCCACTCTTCGATTTGAAAGCAGACCTCAGCGCCTTCACTACGTCTGGGAATTGGGAAGTGAGGTCCTCTAGCCTTCTGGAGAAAAGGGCGATCTCCTTTCCTTCGATGTGCGCTTGCACTCTGACGCCGTCGTACTTGTACTCGAACGCTGCACGTCCTCCCATTCGCTCCAGGATATCGGAAGGGGAGGGAAGCCTTTCTGCAAGCATCGCTCTTATCGGGTTTCCTACCTCGACCTTCATCTCTTTTATGCCCTCGATTCCGTTCTTGCAGAGCCGCTCTCCCACCTTGCCAAGATCTGATGAGACGTTGAACGCCCTTTCAACCACATCTCTGTCCTCCTTCGTTGCGAATGCTTGGGAAAGAGCGTCTATGACGGTCATATCAGCCACCCCAAGTCTCATCCTTCCAGTGACGATTCTCGCTATGTACTTGGCCTCACGGGGAGTTGCGTCGTGAAGCACGTCAGATAGGAGTCTCATTTTCTGATTCTGGGAGCCACTGCCCTCCGCCTCGGTTATTCGCTGTAGCGCCTCGTAGACCCGATCGAGGGTGAGCGTCTCAGAGAACAGGGTGGTCTGCCTCTTCTCTTCAAAGATTCTCTGCGAGACATTTCCTGGGTCCCCCTCTTTGAGCCAGAGCCTATGCACGTCCTCCTCATTCGTTCCCGAGGTGGAAGCGATAGTCTTCAAAAGCAGCTTGTCGGCAAGACCGAGCTTCTGGGGGTAGAAGTCAGGATAGAGCTGACCTTGGGTCAGGTAGACGATCTTCCTGAGCGACTCGCAGTCCGCCGTTTGAAAGAACTTCGCCAGTATGTCCGTCATCTCTAAACGGCTCGACGTGGACTCCAGAGCTTCGTAGACCTTAACCAGTTCCCCGTAAAGCATACTATGTCAAACGGATTTGAACTATATAATCCATGAAGACAAATCAGAGACTGGGGATAGCCAACGCCAGCAAATACTTGGATCGGTACGATATCAGAAATCGAAGATGCTCTTCTGACCTTCTTTGTGCTCTGGCTTCTCTTCGTGATTCTCTGATGTTTTCTTCTCCTCATGCTTTTCGCTGAGTTTGTACAGGCGTCTGCGCATCGCGCTCTCTTTTTTTTGACTAGAGTAAAGGTAGGCTTCGTCCATCGTCCCCCTCGTGACCATGATGACGACCCTGCCAGGGCTTCTCCTCCCGGTCCTTCCTCTCCTCTGAATCGTCCGTATCTCGGAAGGTACCGGTTCGTAGAAAATCACGAGATCCGTGCTCGCCACGTCGAGTCCTTCCTCCCCCACTGATGTCGCCACTAAGACATTGTTCTCCCCGCGACGGAACTTCTCGAGGACTCCGACCTGCTCTTTCTGCTTCAGCCCCTTATCGCTCCCTCTCTCTGCCTGACCGATGAGCTTCGCCACTTTCGCACCCTCGATCTTAGAGAGCTTGTTCGCAACAAGCTCGCAGGTATCTCGATAGTGCGTGAAAACCAAGATCCTAGAGTTGGGGTGCGCTATGATCTGGTTGCTGACTATGCTCATCACTCTGGAGAGCTTAGGATGTTCCATCTTCATGCTCCCGAGGAGCGAGATTATCTTCTCGAACTCGGGGGACCTCACAATAGCCCTCGAGGCCTTTGAGCCATCTTCCGAAGTCGCCTCCGTCACCATCCTTTCCAGATAGCTTGTCAGCGCCGTTGTCCCCTGCGTCTCGCCCAATTCCAGCGCATGACCGATTTTCATCGCCATGGCTTGGACGCTCAGCGCCCGGTATAACTGCCTTCTCCTCTCCCCAGAGTCAAGTCTGCTCTGGATCCTGCTCCTCACTTCCAATAGATACTTTCTTGACGGAGGTCGTTTCGAATCCATCACCCCAAGGCTTACGAGCTCCTTGATGTATGAGTCGTTCAGGGACCTCAGGACGTTGGACACCTTCCGCATCTGGTCAGGGACATCCACCTCGACCCACTGCATGTTCACATCCTGAACATACTTCGCAACGTCTGGATCGCTCTCGGACCTGA
>JBGOWR010000191.1:0-2633 GCA_041478695.1 Thermoplasmata archaeon
ACAGTGGGACGCCTTCCCTGAACTCGCATTCCAGAAAAGCCCTTCCCTTTCTGAAATCCAGTCCCGAGCAGAACATGAAAGGCTTGTTCGCTGGTCCCTTGAGCCGGATGATCCCGAGATCTAGGGACAACGATTGGATGAGCCGACCCAGCTCGATCTCGATGGTCTCGGCCGGATGGAGCGTGCCGACTATGTCGGCGGAGGTTTCAGCCAGAAGCTCCAAGTTCCTATCGAGCTTCACCGCCTCCTCCTCCACGCGACTCCATCCTCTTGGATCATGTGCCAGACCTAGCATTGTGGTGAATTGTCCTTCCTTGTTGTATAGGAATCTCATTTTGAAGGACAGGGACACTCGGTCCCCTCCCTTCGTCCTGATAGGAACAACGACCAGGGTCACTTTCCTTTCGACGGCGAGCCTTAGGACGCTGCTGAATTCCTCCAACCCGAACGAACCTCTGTCCAAGATCGTCGAGATGTCCTGCTCCAGAACCTCTTCTCTCGAGTACCCAGTGGCGGTCTCGGCCGTTCTATTGAATAGTATTATCCTGCCAGCCCCATCCGTGGCAAGGATGACGAACGGTAGCATGTCTATCGCTTCATCGATGAATACTGACGATGAGACTATCTCGACCTTCGTCGGGGGAGGCGAAGTAGATTCACCAGAGAATACGCATACACCAGCCAACGAATCCTGAAATCTCATCGGGACGAGGATCAATTCCGAAAGCACGACGCCGCCATTTGAATCGATGAACTTGCCCTCGACAGGGTTGTAGCCCGGCGATCCCGAAACGCAGTAGCTGAGCGCACTCTCCATCTGTCTGGCCTCTTCCTCGGGCATCAGATCGAGAAAGGACATGCCGACGATTTCGTTTGCCGGTCTCGACAGCGTCTTCGCCATGTATGGACTCACATAGGTGACTACAAAGTCGACATCAAGACCGAACATCAATCCAAGATATCCGTTCATATGAGACCCAGAAGAGACAGAATGACTGATGTCGCCAGTGGCGGACGTTTCCAGTCGAGTGGATGATAGATCCTTTTCGTCCATCAGTAATACGCTAATCTGATGGTGGTATATAAGTCTAGAGTGTTGGCTATCAGAACCTGAAGTTCACCAGACATTTCGAAAACCACTCGGAGACGACGCATCCCAAGAGGCTTGGAGCCTAGAAAGAAGGATTCGACGGCATACGGTCCGCGGAAGGGTGGTGGTTTCTCCGACATCGATACCACAAAATTCAAGTATGAGCTTTCATTTCTAGGCGGCCTAAGAGCGCTCGGGAGGGTGAATCACCCCCTTTTCCTCCACTATGTAGCGATTCGACATTGACGTGCTACGAACCTCCCGAGCCTCTTTTTCCGCTCGACTCCGGCCAATTTGGCTACTGAACTTGAGATCGAAGTTCTGAAATGATACGATCTCGGATGACCCTGAAAGACCTGAGGCCGGAGTCCTTTGAGCCATACCAAGATTCTTTAGGGCGACATCACCTCTAGATTTTCAGAACACTGATGCACCTGGGCGTAATGGCCACGATCGATGACGCCGATATCATGAGCGAGCTTGACGTCGAATTCCTTGAGCTGCTCGTCAGGGAGCAAGACACGACGGCAGACATCATTAGGTCGCTGGAATCGATTGAAATGGACGCGATCCTACACGCGCCAGAGATGATACGCTTCCAGGGAGGAACCCGCCTTCTAGATCTAGCGAGCGTCGACTTCGACTTCAGGATAGCCTGCCAGAACAGGATCAAAGAGGTATCCCGAATCGCTGAGGAGTCTGGAATTCCCCTCGTGGTACACCCGGGAGGCGTCCTCCCTGAGAGCTTCGTGGACTGCCAACTTCTTCTCTCCGGACTGCTGCAGTCCCTCGAGATTCTTGAAGGAACGGTATGGATAGAGAACATGCCAAGGATCTATCACATGGACGAAATGCTCCTAAGCTGCAACCTCCTCGTCGGTCCGGAAGAAGCTTCTAGGATCCTCGAATTCGTCGACGGTCTCGTCCTGGACGTATCCCACGCCTACTTGTCAGTGGAAGAAGATGGCAATGCGGCGATAGCACGTTTCTTCAATAGACTGGGCAGGAGGGTCTCGCACGTGCATCTGTCAGATGCGCGACGGCCAGACGTCGAAGGCGTGCAGATCGGTGAGGGAGAAATAGATTTCTCATTCGTTCCGAACCTGGAGAGAATCCCGATACTGCTTGAGATCTGGGGTGGCCATGAGAACCAAGGTGAAGGGTTCAGGAAGGCCATCGAAAGGATAAGAGATGGATACCTTTGATGCTCGCCCGGACACAAAGCTTCGTTTGAAGTAACTTCCAAAGGCCGGCTGATGATATCGGTCGAATGTTCTTCAGACGCCAAGTGCGATCCGTATGGCATCCCTGGTACCGGGGGCGACGCCAAGGAAGACTATCGCGAACTTCATTATGTTCCCGAGGTTCGGGTACATACTCAATTCCTCACGGAACCAGAAGTCTATGATCAGTATGATCAGGAATACGACCACGAACTTGAATATGAGGAGGGTTGCGGCGGTCCCAGTGAACTCGATGAGGAAGCTGGGAAGAACATGCTTCTCAGTGTATCCGTATATGTCGATTCCCCTGTATGTTGCGG
>JBGOWR010000144.1:0-3329 GCA_041478695.1 Thermoplasmata archaeon
GGACGTCGTTCTATCGGACATGTCGCCACACATCAGCGGCAGCTATTCGATGGACCATGCGAGGTCGGTCGAGCTGTGCCACCACGGCCTGGTTTTTGCATCAAAGGTATTGAAGAAGCGCGGATGCATGGTCATGAAGATATTCCAGGGGGACATGATGCAGGATTTCCTTGCAGAGGTGAGGAAGCACTTTGGTGAAGTTCGGCTTCACGGTCCGAAGGCATCTCGATCATCTAGTTCGGAGATATACATCATCGCGAAAGGATTCCTGGGATAGCCCTTGATCTTGTCGAGCTTCAGGCTAGTGTATCATCGTTACTCTTCACCGACAGTTTTTAAGACAGGAGACGCGATGCAGAGGCGATGATCACCTATCTGACCGTGACCTTCAGCACCGAGGGGAAGAGGCCGTCCGAGGTGCTCAGCGCGCTCCACAACCTGGGCTTCGAGACGACGACAGGTAGTTATGATTGTCTGTATCGCTGGCCCAGCAAGGCTGCTGTTGAGGACGCGGTCTTTCTCGCCGATAGGGTTCACACCACCTTGAGGGGCATGGGCGTGCTGTTCAAACTTGAGACAGTGAGCGACGAGATCCAGTGATGAGTTGTTCAGAGAGGGTGTAACCCCGTGCTCTGTAGGAAGATTGTATGTGTTGGGCGCAACTATCGCGGCCACATCGCAGAGATGAGGTCGGAAGATCCGACGGAGCCAGTTCTTTTCCTGAAACCGCCGAGTTCTCTTATCGGTGACGGCGATCCGATACTCCTGCCCCGTGGCATAGGAAGGGTTGACCACGAGGCCGAGCTCGCGGTGATAATCGGAAACCGCGGCAAGAACGTGCTGGTCGAGGACGCTTTGGATTGTATCGCCCAAGTAGCGGTCTTTAACGATGTGACCGCGCGCGATCTTCAGGCCACCGCCAAGAAGAAGGGATTGCCATGGACGATTAGCAAAGGAATCGACACCTTCTCGCCCATCTCAGATACATGTCCTGTTGAAAATGTCGAGGATCTGCAGGATCTCGATATTGAACTCAGGGTGAACGGGGTCATAAGACAGCGAGGAAGCACTTCCGAGATGATCTTCAGCGTTGCCGAACTAGTGGCGTACATTTCGCGATGGATGACGCTCGAGGAAGGAGACATTATCGCGACCGGCACGCCCGAAGGGGTCGGGCCGATCCAGCCGGGAGATACGATCGAGGTCGCGATCCCGAAAGTCGGCAGACTTGCGAATCCGGTACGCTCTCTCTAGTCCCAGAATCTCTTCGTCCTAGCGTAGTTCATCTCCGCACTGAGGATGTCTCTGAGGAACTCGTCCTCGTTGTCGTAGAATCCTGACAGAATTCTCGCCGCCGTGTCCGGACCGACTCCCCTGCCAGAGAGAGCGACGAGCGCCTTCCTGCCATGCTCGAGGACAAGATTCGCGCTCTTTAGAATCCTTTGTATCTCTTTCCTCTCCTCCTCGTTCGGATTGCGCTTCTTCAGCAACTTCACCAGTTCCTTGTTGTATGGGTGCAGGACAGCGACCATCAAACCCCCGCATCTGGGGCAGAGTATCCTCTTCGGAGCGTCCCTCGGTCTCATGCGCCATTGGTCGGTGCAATTCATGCAGGTCATGTAGAGGACCTCATCCTCCAGCCTCTTGCCGAGCGCTACAAGGATGGAGTGGTCGGCGCGCTGGGGGGTTATGAGTTCCTTTGAATGCTCCAGACTCGCCTTTCCTATGGGAGAGAGGGCACAGGTCTCGAATCGAATCTGGCCCGACTCGATGCATCGGATCACCTCGGTCGTCTTCTCTAGATCGAGGTCCTCCCAGAGCACTTTCCTTACCGCCTCCTCGAAGAGCGGCGTCCCTTCGAACACTTCTGCCAGTCGATTGAAGCTGACAGTCCTGTAGTCCGCCCCCTTCTCTACAACTCCGAACTTCTTGGCGACGTAAATGAAGCGCCACTTCAGGAAGCTGGAGCTCTTCATGACCATGCGGACAAGACCTTCCACGCCATCCGGCTTTATCGACCTCAGGGTCTCGATGACCAGAGAGGGTTTGAGGTCCCTTGGCAACTCTATCGCGATCCTGTAAGGATCTGTGTGCACCATGACGCTCTCGCCGAGTCTGGCGGTCAGAAGAACCGAGAGGATCTTTGAAATGGTCTCGTTGACCCTCGTCCCGAAGCACGCGTTAAGTATCAGGAGTCTCTTTCCAACCTCAAGCGTGATCAGGTCGTCTGAAGGCACGGGAAAGCCGTCCTCTTGTCCCTTGAGATACTCTCTGAGCCTCTCGACCGCGTCATGATCCCCCGAGTAATCCTCGATGTTCCTGAGCCTTCTCATTCGACCCACTTCCTGGGCCACTTCGAACGGGACCGGGATCTCCTCTCCGACCCATGATGGGATCGAACCAAGCTCCTTCACCTGCTCGACCAGGATCTCGTCCTCCCTCATTTCCACTATCCTCCAGGTCTTGCCGTGGGTGATGAACGTCGCGTACGGCTCTGCAAAAGCCACGACAAAACTCTCATCCAGAGAGCCTACCACGTTCCTGCTGTTTATGTCTCTGATCCGATAGGTCTTCTCATCTGGAATCATTGAAACGTTATCATAGAAATATCTCATGCCTCTGTTCGAACGTCTGAACTCATCATTACCCACGAAAAGGAGCCCTATCTTCCCTAGCTGGTCAAGAACTGAATCGAAGTCGATCTTCGAAAGGTTGCGATACGGATGAGATCCAACGACCGTTTCATAGGCACCGTCTATCGCGACTGCGCCGCTCATCGCCATGGCAACGAGTTGATTCGCTAGCACTGTGAACGGGCTCTCTCTGACCTTCAGCTCCTCCAGCTCACCATTCATAGCCCTTCTACTGATGACCAGGCTCTCCGCGATCTCGTCCGGATTGCTGGCGATGATGACCCCTGTCGATGTCTCACCCACCCTATGTCCAGCTCTTCCGATCCTCTGGATCAGGCGCGTGACCTGTCTCGGAGAATTGTACTGGATCGCGAAATCCGCCGTACCGATGTCTATCCCCAGCTCAAGCGATGAGGTGCAGATAAGCCCCTTCAGCTCCTCTTTCTTGAATCCTTCCTCCATCTCCACCCTTATTTCCTTTGAGAGGGAGCCGTGGTGTACCCCTATCTTGAATCCCTCGTCCCAGACGTGGTACCTCGCAGCGAGCGCCTCGGCGGTGTCGCGAGTGTTCACGAAAAGGAGCGTAGACCTGTGCGATTCGATGATATCCCTCGCCCTTCGCATGCAGGCTACGAGCTGGGGGTCGCTCTGAAGCGTTCCCGCCAGATCGCGGTCCTGATCGTTGACGTCAGGGCA
>JBGOWR010000146.1:0-3291 GCA_041478695.1 Thermoplasmata archaeon
CCTCGTCCGGAGGATTTCGCGCTTTTCCAAGGTGTTGGGTCTTCGATCAAAAGGCTCAACGAAGCCGGCTTCCTTGTGATAGTCATCACCAATCAATCGGGGATCGACAGGGGATACTTCACCGAGGAGACCCTGAGTAAGATACATGAGAAAATGATCGCCGATCTGGCGAAAGAGGGGGCAAAGGTGGACGCGATATACCATTGTCCTCATCTTCCGGACGCTGGTTGTCGCTGCAGGAAGCCAGAGGTGGGCATGGTCCTTCATGCGGTGCAGGAGTTCGCGCTCGATCTCGCTTCCTCGTATGTCGTTGGGGACAGCGACCACGACCTGGAACTGGCTAGACGGATCGGGGCCAAGGGTGTGCATGTGAGCGAGGCGTTCACCTTTCCAGAGGCGGTGGAACTCATACTCAAGGAATCTCAAATAAAGGATTGAGATGTCATTTGCCAAGGTCCTTTGTCGACGACACCTGACTCCACATCGGTTTGTCTCCTCGGTTCAAGGCTACGTGCATGATAGCGTAAGTTCGTGCACAAGCTTCCATGGCGACGGCAACGAGCATCAGATGCAGGCGGTAGCGATTATCCTTTGCTAAGCTCCCATAGGCGTGCAGAAGCGAGGACAAGTCCCAGGTAGAGGTTTCGTAGTGGAACCACCTTCGCATGTATCGTTCCCCGATATTGACTCGCGTCCTCTGCTTGAGGAAGTCGCGAACGTTCTGCGGTCCCCTATTGTAAACGATCGCTTCCGGCACGTAAACCGTGCGCAGGCCGCGTTTTGCCACCTCCATGCAGATGATGTCCTCGTCGGACTGGGTTCCGCGCGGCAGCGTGATCCGGAGATGACGAAAGGCCACGAGCTCGCCCAACTTCGGATGTGCGAGCGCCACGCGATGGTGCATTTCCCAGAGCATGTGTACCGCGAACCCGGACACAGTGCCTTGAGGGTTGAGGGGAACGGGGTGGCCCCCTGTCATTCCAACGCCATCGTCTGCGAATGGGGCTAATAGAGCTTGCAGCGAGCCGAACTCAAGGCGGTTGTCAGCATTCACCAGAACCAGGATTTCGCCTTTCGCCAAGTCGAGAAACAGATTTATTGCAGAGTTCTTGCCTTCTCGACGCTCTTGCACATGGAGTCTGACCCGGGGGTCGGTGCGTTCGTACTCCATCACCCTCTGGTTGGTTCCATCGGTGCTGCCGCTGGAGACGACCAGCACCTCAATGATCTCAAAGCCTTGCAGCCCCTGGGCTGAGATCGACTCCAAGCAGGCGCGGATGTTCTTCTCTTCGTTGTAGGCGCACACCCCGATTGACACCGACAGCATCCTGGGACCGGTTGAATAATCTCCCGTTGGTATTTTAATATACTGCGTGATCGGGCGAGAACAAGACATGCATCAGTCATTTGTCGTCGACTATCTGGGTGCCTGAAAATCCCATTGAGATTGCCCTATCCTTCTTTTGAGCGGCCGGGTTATGTCCAAGCAGGCGAGGTTTGAATCTGCGAAGCTGACGCTCCAGGGCACACTCCTTTCTAGATTGCGGGAGCCACGACAGTTATGGTCTTGAGTTGTCATTCATTCGATGGCGTTGCGTCAGTGTGGCTCAGAAAAGCTCAGCCCTTGCCCTGATCTCCATGTACACCCAGCTGACGGTCGCGAGACCCGCGCCTGTTATAAGCAGATCGAAGGCAATCTGCACCGCGGAATCGTGGAACATCATGATCAGGGCGACCTGGAGAAGGGTGAAGGCCGAGAAGATCAAAATGTAAGCCCTGCTAGCGATGGCGAGCCCGTAATTGAGGAACAGCCCACTTAGACTGAAGAAGACCATGGCCAATCCTAGAATCGAGAGTGCTGGCGCCGCATCGACATAGATTCCGCCGTAAAGGAAGTTCAGTATTGGCACGGGAAATAGCAGATATGCGGCAGCGACGACTGTCGTGATAGCGAGGGTAAGGAGGGCCGCCACGCGTACCATCTCGACCGTCCTCTTCTTTCTAGCATGAAAGTCCGACACCTTTGGGAGCAGGACCGAACACACCCCACCTGAAAGGAAGAACACCACCTTCCCGAGAATCGAAGCCACTGAGTACAGGCCTGCTTCATATGGGGGCAGATACTGTCTCGCGAGGAAAATGTCGACGTTTATCAGAATCGCCCATCCAACGATTCCAGCGGTCACGGTCAGCACATACCTCTTCATAGAGGAGCTCTCGTCCTTGCTGACGCTGACGGCAGGTCTCCGAAGATAGTCTCTCACAGCTACGAAGCCGACCGTCATGGCGAGGAAGGATCCGATGACCACCCCTCCGAGCGCCCCGGCCACACCGAAGCCAGCTCCTGTCAGAAGAAGGCCGAACACGAGCTTGCCCATTGGACCAGCCACTCCAAAAGCACCAGAAAAATGGAATCGCTGCAATCCTTGGGTAGGTCCATACCCGACCGGAGAGATTGTCACGATCAGCACTCCGACCATAAGGATGAAGACCGGGAGCGTGGAGGTCAGAGAGATGAACCTCGAGAGTTGCGGCAAAGCCAGTACGAGTCCTAATGCGACGAGAAGGGCGATCAACAGGGCAAAGACCAGAGTCCTCCTCATTAGCCAAGCAATCCCTCCATGGTTCCCTTCCGCTTTCAGCCTCGAGGTGTATCTAGCGAGGAAGGTCCCGATGGTCTGCGTTGGAACAGAAATGATGTAGAAGATCGAGAGCAGAGCGTTCAGTTCCGAATAGCTCTCAGGCCCGAGGTTCCTGCCCATGACGATCTGAAATAGATAATCGCAACCGCCCCCGACCAACGTCGCAACGAACATGATCATCGTTGGCCGAGCCATGCCCTCAAGACTGAACAGATTCTTCAGCAACGGTGGATGATGAATGACGCAGTAGAAATCCTTTGCGAATTGCCCCATCGAGGTCGATGTCGCTCATGCTCCAGATGTCGAAAGAGTCGCGTCTCCGATGCCCTCTACCATGCAAGTCCCATCGTCCCCGAAAGACTTGGGGAATTTCACCGATACTTCTTCGCTCATCTGATCGTCTGCGTTAACAGACGCGGGAGAATCAACCTTCGTCTCTTCTATGAACAGGTTCACGGCCGACGACGTCCTTCTTTCTTGAACGATCCATCGGACTGCGGGTCTTCTGGCATATGGTCTATCACGATTCATCTCTCAGTTGTGTGCGCACAATACCATGGATATCTCTTGCGTCAATATGGTCGATTACTTCCGGAAAATACAGTCTTCACGCAGACAATAGTTCAATCGTTCGGTATGCTGGATCCAA
>JBGOWR010000092.1:0-4217 GCA_041478695.1 Thermoplasmata archaeon
CTCATCAAAAGGATTGGCTGATGATTTCCAGAGTGAATCCAAGGTCACCAACAGGATAAGGGACTCTTACTTGAAATTCCTTCGAAAGGTCGCGCCCAACAGGGCGTCCAGAGTCAGAATTCCTGTTGGGGAGATAGCTCAGAGAGTCGAGTGGTCAAAAGGGAGAGGTTCTCTCATCACTGAGATCCCGAAAATCGACGATCCTTCCATCGAAGTCGCTGATATCTATCCTGTTATAGAGCCTTACAGTTTTGTCCGTGTGACTTTCAACAAAGAAACGAGCGAATACATCCTCGAGATGATAGAGCCGGCGCTGACCGAGAAGGAGGAGAGCCTGCTCAACTTGATAAAGGACACTCTGAAGAGAACACTGGGATACGAATGGGACAAACTCACAGAGCTCGACAAGGGAGAATATCTCACGGAGAGCGTCGAGAGCTATATCAAGAGCCGAGGGGTCAGGATAGATCCTCTGGTACGGAAGAAGATAGGGTACTACATAGCCAGGGACTTTGTCGGATACGGGAAAGTCGACGCCCTCATAAAGGATGAGAACATCGAGGACATCTCGTGCGATGGTGTCGGCATTCCGTTGTTCGTCTTCCACAGGAAGTATGAGAGCATCAAAACCAGCCTATCATTCAATGATGAAGATGCGCTCAACTCCTACGTGGTTGCTCTTGGACAGAGATGCGGCAAGCAAATATCCGTGTCGAGCCCGATCCTGGACGGTACCACTCCCGAAGGTCACCGTGTCCAAGCGACGTATTCGAGGGAAGTGACGACCAGAGGATCGACATTCACCATAAGAAGGTTCAAGGAGAAGCCATTTACTCCAGTGGAGCTCGTCAAGTACGGCACCGCAAGCCCGGAGATGATCGCGTACTTCTGGCTTGGCGTCGAGAACGGGGAGTCCGCAATTATTGCTGGTGGGACCGCCAGCGGCAAGACGGCCACGCTGAACTCGATCGCATTATTCATACCTCCGGGGGCGAAGATCGTTACGATGGAAGACACTAGAGAGATCAACCTTCCACACGATAACTGGATACCAGGAGCTACAAGGTCCGGGGTGGGGGAGCGGGACGCTAACGGTAGATTGGCTGGAGAGATCGACATGTACGATCTTGTCAGAGCCTCTCTGAGGCAGCGTCCCAACTACATCATAGTCGGTGAGGTCAGAGGCAAAGAGACATACATCATGTTCCAGGCGATGGCCACCGGTCACACTACATACTCCACGATGCACGCAGACTCAGTGAAGTCGATGGTCAACAGACTCGAGAACCCTCCGATCAACTGCCCAAGGATCCTGCTCACGGCGTTGAGAAACGTTGTGATCCAGACGCATGCGAGAGTCGGGACCGACCTTGTGAGGAGAATCAAGCAGGTCATCGAGATCGTCGGCTTTGAGCCTGAGACCAACGAGCTCATCACTAACACCGTCTACGATTGGGACCAGGCCACGGACAGGTTCATTTACAAAGGCCACAGCTTCCTATTTGACAAGATAATGGAGATGAAAAGCCTCACGCACGATGAAATGATGGAGGAGTTCAACCGACGGACGGACATTGTCAAGTACATGGTACAGAAGGACATCACCGATCACAGGAAGATATGGGCGCTCATCAACAGCTATTACAAGGATCAGGAGAAAACTATCAAGAGGGTACGTAGGGAAATGGAGGAGGGGGTGACACAAGTTGGCGCCTGAAGTCTCTGACATATTTGCGAGATTGGAGGCCTCGAAGAAATCGTATCTGAAGACCAAGAGGACGGACGAGAAGGCCGATGTTGTAGGTCCTCATGTCGTGAAGCTTCCTCAGGGTGCAGTTCCAGATTACATCAAGCTCACGAAGTATCAGGAGTTCTGTTGGAGGACTCTAGGGGCGTTCGTGAAACTGAAAGCCAAACCGAACCCCAAACTCGAACAGAGCCTCCTCCAGGCCCATATGAAGATGCGCACCGAGGAATATGTGTCTTATGTCTGGATGACGACCATACTGATTGGCGCCATCGCCGCGGTCCTTGCTGTCCTCTTGGGCGGCATATTCCTGAGCTTCCTGAAGGTCGACGCCGCGCTCGTCTTGGTAGGACTCGTACTGATGGTGGTCATACCGCCTGTGCTAGCCAACGTGGTCCTTGTTTCCAAGCCTGCTTCGGTGGCGAAGCGCAGAGGAAGAGACATTGACAAGAGAATCGGGCCCGCAATGAGCTTCATTTCTGCCATGGCTTCCGCGGATGTCAACGTCGATGTCATATTCAAGGAACTTTCAAGGCAGAAGATATATGGTGAGATCAGAGACGAGGCAGAGTGGATCACGAGGGACACGGAGCTTCTCGGCATCGACATATTGACGGCCATTAACAATGCGGCTCAGAGGACACCATCCACCAAGTTCCAGGAATTCTTGCAGGGTGTGGTCACGACCTCCACTTCTGGAGGTCAGCTCAAGCCCTACTTCCTGCAGAAGGCGGAGCAGTACGAAAAGGAGGGGAAGCTCGAGATGCGTTCCCAGCTCGAGACACTTGGTCTGATGGCCGAGTCTTTCGTCACGGTCGTCGTCGCATTCCCTCTGTTCCTTGTCGTGATCATGGCGATAATGGCAATCGTCCCAGGCGGAGGGGGATCTTCGGACATGACTATTATCCTACTCTATGCTGTGGTCGGACTTATGATCCCGATTTCCCAGTTCGGATTCATCTTCTTCATCTGGAACATTACCAAGGAGGCCAGCCTATGAGGGGTGATTTGGATGGCTAGAAAGGGGAAAGAGAAGAAGAAAGAAGACAAGAAGGAGCGAATCCTTGACATAAGCCAGATCAGGACTAGAAAGAGTGATTATGGCAAGACCATACTTTTGGTGGGCGTGGTCATCGCGATCATATTGTTCTTCATTGGATTCCTGGAAGCCATTGGCGGACTGAAGACTGGTCTCAAATGGATAGACTTCGTAGCCTTCGGCCTGATGGCAATCAGTGGACCATACGGCTTCTACATGTCCTATCGTCACAAGAAGATAAAGGAGATAGAGTCCAGACTGCCGGACTTCCTCAGAGACGTGGCGGAGGCTGGACGATTCGGAATGACATTGGCCGAGGCGGTCAAAGTTTCATCCAGAGGCAGATATGGCAAGCTGACGCCGGAGATAAAGAGGATGGCTGCTCAAATCGACTGGGGAGTACCAGCGGCCGATGCGATGCGTCTATTCTCCGAGAGAGTGAACACGCCCCTGGTGAACAGGATGATGTCGATCATCATCAAAGCGAACGACGCCGGTGGAAGCGTCGCAGATGTCCTTACAATGGTCGCCCACGACGCAAGGGAGGCGATGCTCAACGAGAACGAGAGGAAGATCTCGATGTCGACCTACATGGTGGTCACCTACATCGCGTTCATGGTGTTCATCGCGACGATATTCATCCTGAACTCGACTTTCCTGCCGAAGATGGCGGAAGCAGGCCAACAGGTCGCAGAGGGCGCTGAAGCGGCTGGAATAACGAATATGCCAGCAACGATACAGACCAAAATCATTCCGCAGGTGCAATTGATATTCATTATCGCTGTGGTGATACACGCTTTCGGCGATGGCATCCTTGCTGGTGTACTTCAAGATGGTAGAATCACAAACGGACTAAGGCACAGCTTCATCATGTTAGTCATCGGCTTCATCGGAACAAGAGTAATAGGAGGATGATAGAAAGTGACAGATGCCGCAAGAATTGAAGTACCTCTTCCTGAGGAGAGAGTTGAGAAAGACGTCAAGGAGAAGAGGTCAGGCGGCGGATTGTCCGGCAGATACCTTTCCTTCTTGCTCAAACTGAAGAGCAAGCCGATGAAGATCATGATCCCATCAGAGATCAGCAAAGGACCGCTCGACGTCATAACAGAGATCCCCAAGATATCGGACGCCGGAGTCGATGAGGTTGAAATCTCGAAGATCATTGACCCTTACTCGTTCGTAAGAATAAAGTACGACAATGTCGGGGGAGAGTACCTCTATGAGGTCATCGAACCGAGCCTGTCCGGTGACGAGCGCAACCTTCTAGAGCTGCTGAAAAGCGCCCTCATTATGACATTGAACCTGGCAGAGATCGAGTCCAATGCGCAGAAGGAGGAGATCCTGAACAAGGCAACGGACGCGCTCATGAAGACGTTCGGTGTGACGCTCCACCCGATCTCAAAGGACAGGATCATGTACTTCATTCGGAGA
>JBGOWR010000065.1:0-5065 GCA_041478695.1 Thermoplasmata archaeon
AAGGATAATAGCTTTGTTCACGGCTCTTATCGGCGCATCGATGGTAGTCTGGAGTCTAGACCTCCTCGATATATCGGCGTATCTAATAGTGCCGATCTTCCTTGTGATCGCTGGTGCGGGCACGCTGGTCCAGTACTATGATGTCGAGAGCAAGAAGAAGATACCTGTGGTGTCACATGCGTCGATAATGAAGATCGACGTGATGAAGCGTTGCCCGACTTGCGGACAGGTCCTGACGTACCTACCTGACTACAACGCATGGTTTTGCTACAGTTGCGGTCGGTACAGTTAGTCATGCCCGGGCCTCGACGGGAGAAGCTAAGCATTCCGAGAAACGGTTTCTTGAAACGCGTCTTCTCCATTTCTTGTGGACAGACTTCTGGCTGATATCCCGACGGGAGCACTGGATCTGCCCAAAATCATTTCTCTGAGTCATGTCCCCCTTTGTTTGAAGGCGAATTCCGAGTCGAAATCAACATGACAAGATAAGCTTCGTCGATACTCTACTTCTGCATCGGCTCAGTCGCCTCGAGCAGCAGCTCGGAAATATCTTTCACAATGACATTCGACCCCAGCTTCTTTGCTCCCTGATCTAGGTTAAGAACGCAGAACGGACACGCGGTTGCTATGATCTCCGCTCCAGTGTCCAAGGCCTCTTTGACCCTTTCCGCCGCTATGTTTACGGCGAAATCATTGAAAGCGGACTTGTATCCTCCGCCCGCCCCGCAACATCTGGAGCTCATACGATTTCGAGGCATCTCGATCAGCTCAAGACCAGGTATGGCCTTCAAGACCTCCCTTGGAGGCTCGAAGACGCCCCCGTGTCTGCCGAGATGACATGGGTCGTGGTATGTTACTTTGGCCCTGATCTCTTTCGTGAACTTCAACTTCTTGTCCTTTAGGAGCTTCTGCATGTACTGAGAGAAATGATAGACCTCAAAGGTCGGGTTCGAATAGAACCTTCCGTAGTCCTTCATCGTCGTCTTGTAGCAACCTGCACAGGTCATAACCATCGCCTTTGCGCCTCTTCTTTCCGTCTCCGTTATGGTGTGCTCCGCGAAGCTAGGTGTCAGATCGTTCATGCCGGTTCTCAGTACCGGTGATGTGCAGCACCATTCGTCCTCTCCCAGCACGTCCAACTTGACGTTTCCTCGATGAAGAACGGTCACTCCTGCTTTTGCGATGTTCTGAACACGATATGAGGCGGTGCATCCGGCAAAGAAAACCACGTCCGGGTTCGAGTGCCTTGGAACATCCGGAGGGAACCAAGCCATGCGCTTGTCGACGGGTTCCCCGTAAGGATTCTTCTTCGTTTCGATGCGCTCGTGGAACTTGCTGTGCGCAGGCAATGGTCCGGCTCCTTGATCCACCAACCACTCCCGCACCTTCTCCCAGAACTCAGCGAAATCGATGTTCACGTGACAGACCGTCCGGCAAGACGCACAGCCAGTGCACATATATACGGCCTTGACGAACTCCTCGTCGACCTCGACCTTGCGTCCGAGAAGCGTATCCACCGGCGATTTCTTCATCAGCTGGTTGAGATAGAAGATCTTGCCTCTGGGCGTGACGGACTCCCAAGGCGTCTGCCCCCAGGTGTCGCAGACTCGAATGCAGTAGCCGCATTGCAGGCAGGCAAGCATTTCTCTTTTTATCTCGGGCATCTTGACCATTCGTTCACCTTATTGTCTAGATTCGAGCCAGCGATTATCTGACCCATACGATGGGTCAGGTTGGGGTAAAGGAAGGAAATCGGATATTTATCTTTTGGTACGTAAAATGCCAGCTCCGTAGTGAAAGGGAACGGATCCAAATGAGACCGGTCGGCTCAGAGCGACTGCTGGTCGATCAACCCTCGAGTATCGGGGAGTACCCGTACCACGACCCTTCCGTTCTAAGCATGTGAAGGTTCTGTTCCAGAGCCTCCTTATGTCCGCTCTCCCATTTTGCCAGCCCTTTCAGTACGTCCTTCGCTTTCTCATCATCGATCAAACCCACGGCCTCGTCGTACATCTTGATCGAGCCGTCCTCGACCTTGATCGCGAGCTCGACCGCCTCGATCTCTCCCTCCAGCGTTGCACATCGAGCGCTGATGGTCGCAGGGAACACGTGCTCTGGAATGATCTTCAGGAAGTCCTTGGCGGGTTTGGTGGAAGAGAGTTCCACCGAGGGCGCGATTCTCAAGATCTCCTTCTCAAGCATTATTCGATGCTCCTTCTCGTCTCTTGCCAGCCCTCTCAGTAAGGCGGCTCCCTTCTTGTCTCCGACGCACTCGTTCATGTTAATGTACAGGTCATAACCGAACTTCTCGACCTCGATTGCCGCTGCGAGAATAGAAAGCAGTTTCTCTTCCATGTTTATTCCTTCAGTGAGCAGGGGCCATATATTGCTATTGACAAGATGAGCAATATGCGTTCTCAAGCATAACGAAATTCTTAAGGCTATCGAACAGGTTTAGCGGTATAAGGGCGGCGTGCCTCGTCGGACATGAGCACCTACCTATTTGAGAGAGACTGGTAGCGATCGAATCGACCTAGAAAACAATGAAACACAAACAGAGTCCCTCTTCTCTAGGGTGCTAGACCGTCTATCGAATGGTCAACGTGAGGCACAGACTGTCAACGTAATGGAGGAAATCGGGAAATGTATGGATACTGGGGAAAGATTCTACGAGTGGACCTGACTACAGGAAAGATATCCACTCAGGAATTCGATGAGAAGTTTGCCCGAGATTGGCTGGGAGGAGTCGGCTTCGGCGTAAAGATCTGTTACGACGAGATACCTGCTGGCGCGGATCCATTGGGCCCCGACAACGTCTTCGTTCTATCAGTGGGACCTATCCAGGGATACACCGGAATACTAGGTTCAGGGCGGTTTACGATTAATTTCAAATCCCCTCTGACCGGATTCTGGGGTCAGTCGACCGGTGGAGGCTATCTCGCTGAGGAACTGAAGCGTACTGGGTACGATGCGATAGCGATCAAGGGTGCGGCGAAGAAGCCCGTCTATCTCAAAGTCATGAACGGCAAGGTCGAGCTGAAGGATGCGTCTGGCCTATGGGGAAAGGACATCCATGAGACTCAGGAAGCGCTCTGGAAGGAAGTAGGGGACAAGGACGCGGTCGTTGTCCCTATCGGACAAGGCGCTGAGAACCTGGTCAGATATGCTGCCCTGACGATCTTCGATGGCCACGGTAACGCTGGCCGAATGGGCGGCGGCGCCGTGATGGGCTCGAAGAAACTGAAGGCGATCGTGGTCAAGGGCGACAAGCACAATCCGATCAAGGACCCAGAGAAGCTGAAGGCGCTCAAGAAGGAAGTCGCCGGAATCGTAAAGGACAACGGTTTCGCGAAATCGAACCGCGAAGAAGGACAGGCTATGGCCGTTATCGCTCGTGAACAGCTGGGCCTGCTCCCGATCAAGAACTTCGCTCAGGGATCATGGCCAGAAGGTGCGAAGAAGATCGGGTCCGCTGGCGGTGACTTCAATCCGGTGTTGAAGCCCAAGCCTGATGCATGCTCGAGTTGCGTCATGGGATGTCACAGGCGTGTGGTGGTGAATGAAGGCAAGAAGTGCGACATGGACGGCTACGGTCCAGAGTATGAGACCCTGGGAATGATGGGCAGCAACTGCCTTATCGACGACCTCAAGGCGATCAACTACGCCAACCACCTCTGCAACATGTGGAGCATCGACACCATCGAGTTCGGCGGTGTCCTCGGGTTTGCCATGGAAGCCTACGAGAAAGGGTTCATCAAGAAGAAGGACCTCGGGTTCGAGCTGAAGTGGGGCGACGGAGCTGCGATGTGCAAGCTCCTGAAGCTCATAACGTTCAGATCGAACGCGATGGGCAAACTGCTGGGTGAGGGATTGCGTGTCGCGAGCGAGAAGCTCGGATGCCCTGAGATCGCTGTTCAGGTGAACAATGCCGTAATACCGGCTCACGATCCGCGCGCGTTCTTCTCGATGGCGGTAAACTACGTGACCGGACCTCGCGGACCATGCCATGTGACGGGATTCCCGGAAGGCTCTGAGCTTGGAATTCCTGTCGCAGAGTACGACCTGCCTGGAATGGATAGGTTCGATGACAAGCTGAAGGGAAAGGCCGCTTTGGCCTGGCAGGACATCTGCCAGTTCGACAACGCGTTGAGCTACTGTCTGTTCTATGACTTCGCAGGCTACACGCACAAGATGAAGGCGGACATGATCAACGCGATCACCGGCTGGGACACCGACACTAAGGAACTGTTCATAATGGTCGGAGGCAGGATCAACCAGCTGTGCAGAATGTTCAACCTTAAGCACGGTCTGATCCCGAAGAAGAACGATGTGCTCCCGCCTAGAATGCTCGAACCGCTCAAGGATGGCGGCGCCGCAGGCAAAGTGCCCCCAATAGCGAAGATGCTCAAGGAGTACTACCAAGAAAGGGGCTGGCCGAACGGGATACCGACAGCGGACACTCTCAAGAAATTCGGACTGGACTTCGCCGTCGCGGACCTGAAGAAACTACCGGCCGCGAAGTAGTGGTGCCTCATCCGAACAAACCTTTCAAACCCTTTTCCATTGTTTGTTTTTTGATGACAATCTATTAGAAAAAGGCATGCATTGTTTATTTTGTTCTCGGAGGATGAACATGCGAGAAGA
The DNA here is from genome assembly GCA_041478695.1 of Thermoplasmata archaeon. Lineage (GTDB taxonomy): Archaea > Thermoplasmatota > Thermoplasmata > Methanomassiliicoccales > JACIVX01 > JAJRAG01. Next base: position 4,645 of record JBGOWR010000065.1, read on the forward strand.
TTCGGATGCACGAAGACTGCGCTACTGTCCGAACTGCGGTCGTCAGATAAGGTGGGAGGCAAGGTTTTGCGATCAATGCGGACAAAGCCTGGCCGCTCCCTCGAAGGCGAGAAAAGTGATGAGCGACCGTTTCTCGATCCAACCTCAGAAGCCCCCTGTCCATGCCGTCTCCAAGGCGAACCCGCTCTTCGCCATCATACTGGCTCTGGGACCGGGCTTCTTCGGCCTCATGGGATTGGGACACATCTACGTGAGGAGCGTTTCCAGGGGTCTTATGCTTCTTGTCGTCGGAGGGGTGCTGGGTCTGTTCACTTGGGGCTTGATTCTCGACATTCTATTCTCTCCAGGATACCTCACCGGCGGAGATCTTGGTATTGAAGGATTCGTCGTGGCTGCGATGTTGTTCGGCTTGATCTTCTAC
>JBGOWR010000130.1:0-3600 GCA_041478695.1 Thermoplasmata archaeon
CCAGGTAAGGTACCCGGAGAACAACAGTCCGACGATGCCCGCGATTGGTATGAAGTAGATTATCGGGTCCATGAGCGAACCTCCCTGCTTCGGATTTGGGGCGTAATTATAATGTCTATATAAATGTTTTACCGAAGCTTTGGAACCGAATCACAGACTGGAATTGATTTTCTTCCGATAAACAAAGATTATCTGCGATTAGCTCGCATATTCCCTGCGTTGGCGAACGAGATCACCTTCATCTACGACCTGCTCATAGCCATCGCGGTCGGTGCGTTAGTCGGGCTCGAGCGAGAGCACCACAGAGATGAACACATCGTGCTTGCGGGGATCAGGACGTTCCCGCTGGTCTCGGTCAGCGGGTTCATAATCTCATACCTGGCGAGTCTCGATCCCGCCTTCGATATGTTGGTCATTGCCGGAATGGTCATCATCTCGATCTTCGCAGTCGGGCTGCTCTATATGCAGTATGAGATGAAGGTCCCTGGTTTCACGACCCCGCTTGCCTTCCTCGTCACGTACCTGGCCGGGGTCTTGATAGGATACGACCACATTCTAGAAGCGGTCGTCCTCAGTGTAGCCACAACGTTCCTTCTGATATCGAAGAAGCATCTGCACAGATTCGCACAACTTCTAACGGAGAGCGAGATCATTGGCGCGCTGGAGTTCATCACGATCGGATTCATCCTGTACCCGCTGGCTCTGGAACTTCAATTATCTGGACCCTTGGCCGTCTTCGGAAGGGGAGGCGCACTGGACCTCAGCACGACAATTCTCATCGTCATATTCGTTTCGTCTATCTCCTTTGTCTCATTCCTTGTGGTCCGATGGAAAGGACCATCTCGCGGGTTGAGATTCTCTGGTTTGCTCGGCGGTCTTGTGAACTCAGAGGCTGCCACAGCATCGATCTGCAACCTAGCGAATGAGAAGAAAGAAGTCGTTAAGGCAGCCGCCTCAGGGATAGTCCTGGCAAACGCGACTATGTTCATCAGGAACCTTGTGGTCTGCGTGTTCGCCGACCAGAGTCTTTCAACCGCCAGCGTCGTCGCGCTGCCGCTCCTGGCCGTGAGTGCGATTGGCATGGGGTTTGGATTCCTGATGAAGGTGGACGAGAACGGTAAGGAGCCAATGAAGGTGGTGTCGCCATTTGCGATCGCCCCCGCCCTTAAGTTTGGGGCGATGTTCGTGATCGTTTCAGCGGTGACGATCCTGGTTCGACAGTACATTGGAGTCGAGGCGGTTTACGTTGCGGCGATAGGAGGATTCATCTCGTCTGCGGCGGTAGTGGCTTCCGTCTCAACATTGACCGTTGCTGGGCAAGTCGATCCGTGGGTTGCGGCGGAAACGATAATGATCGCATGCATGATAAGTTCACTGAACAAGCTGATCATATCCAGGGCGTTGTCAAGAGAAGTATTCTCAAGATCCAGAACTCCATTGATTGCATCGACGGTCTCCGTGGCTTTGGCAGTGGTGTTAGTATTCGCAGTCGGAGCGATTCTCTGAACACGCTTCCACGTCGGGATTTTTCGTCGCAGAGGCAGAACTGGAAAGAATCTGTGAAGATTGCATCAAATGGCCAGGTGCGAAATCAATGTATATTCGTACAACTCTGACCATTCTAAAATGGTGAGCAGTGGGGATCTGACCGGGCTCATCTCGGTCTATGGTTATGTGGTCCTAGTTGTCCTGTTTTCAAGATCGATCAAAAGCAGAACGACGGGCGGAATCCATCGCAAGGTCCTCCACATCTTGATCGGCAACATCGTTTTATTCTGGTGGATGTTTGATTCGCCTTATGTGATGGCATTTCTTGCTGCCGCGCCCTTCATTCCTCTGCTTCTTCTAGTTTCTCCAATCTCGCCGATACGCCGACTGCGAACATCGTTTCTTGGAGAGACGACCGGGGAGAGTCATGGGTTCGGACTAGTGTATTATGCGATATCATGGACGATACTGGCTTTCTTTCTTTTCGATCAAAGAATGATCGCGTCGATAGCAATAGTGGCGATGTCGTATGGAGATGGATTGGGAGGTCTTGTGGGGAGGAGGTTCGGAAAGAGGAAGATCCTGAGAAACAAAACGCTGGAAGGGACGGCAACTGTGCTCACGGCAACCTTCATCGCTACGATCGCGGTCCTCATGTTCTACCAATACCTTGCTCACCAAGGGATCTTTGGGACTTTTCTGCTCGACCCCGCATCGGCGTTCGGAACAGCGATACTCACTGGTGGATTCGTGGCAGTAGTGGAACTGCTGACTCCGGGAGAGTACGACAATCTGGTCATCCCGCTCCTGACTGCTGGAATGCTGGTCCTCGTGGGGTTGTGACGTATGCGCTGGCTAGTGGTCGATGGGATTGATGGATCTGGGAAAACGACCCATGCGAACTGGATCAGAGCCTACTACGAAGAAAGGGGAGAGAAGACGATGATCTATGTGCATCCCTCCTCGAGAACTCTGGGAAGGTTGACGAGAAGACTGTTGCAGGGTTCTGGGATCGTCATGCAGGCCCTGGCAGGGACATTCTTCATTGTAGATGTCTTCGGCTCGTTTCGCCATATGAAGAAACACTCTAGCGAATACGACAACGTTGTCTTCGTGCGATACCTCATGGCGACAGCGTACCTTCCAGGAAGACTGGCGAATATAGGCTATGGCTTTTTCGCTAGACTTCTTCCGGTGCCAGACAGATTGCTCCTCGTTGACATCGATCCGAGTGTCGCCTTCGAGAGAATATCGGCTAGGATGGAGCAGAAGGAGATGTTCGAAGACATCCCACATCTCACCAAGACCAGAAAGAAGGTGCTATCCCTTGCAGACGGATCATGGAAGGTCATCGACAACTCATTCTCAGATGCTGACTCGCGAATCCAGCTTCATGAGATACTCACTTACTGGGACTCCGAGTTCCAAGGTCCACGATGATTCGACTTCACGAGCAACGTCACGATCATAGCTCCAGCCGCCAGAATGATACTCGAGTAATAGACCGAGCGAATTCCCGAGGATGCATACATCGGGGCGAAGATGAGCGGGGCGAGCGCGTATCCAAAGAATCGCGCCCCATTGAAAAGCGACGAGGTTGTACCCCGCTGCTTTGGAAGGACCTCGACCGTCAGGGTCAAGAGTGCTGACCAGGTTATCGCAGTTCCCACTCCCAAGACGGCCAGCGAGCCAGTATGATGACCAACGGACGACGAGAAGGAGAGGAGAGCAAACGCCAGAATCATGATAGTGAACCCAAGAGCGGCCGTTGCAAACCTGCCGATACGGTCCACCATCTTTCCTCCGATTGGCGCGGCCACAATCCCTGCGACTCCTGTTGTCGCCATGACTATTCCGATATTGCTCTCTGACAAGAACAAGGGAGAAATTGAAAGCGTATCTGAAATGAATGATAGCGTGGCGACGTAGCACATGAACGTCAAAAAGCCAGCGAGTGAAAGCAAAGCAACGCTCTTGTGCTTCGCCGCCCCGCCAAGACTTCTCAGGAGAGAAGTGGACCTCGCGTCGACTTTCTCGAAAACCACCCCCTTGAAAGTCAGCGAGAAGAACGCTCCTACCAGTAATGCGAGAGCCGCGATCATGACGAACACC
>JBGOWR010000105.1:0-4001 GCA_041478695.1 Thermoplasmata archaeon
CCTCTTTGTCTGGCGACACCTTGGAGTATGTACCCTTAACGATGCCTTTGACGAATTCCTCGGTCTCCTTGTCGGCGGGGAAAATTCCAGCTTTGGCCCCGGCCTCTACCACCATGTTCGAGACGGTCAAACGGTCAGAGATCGTCATGGATCCGATGCCTCCACCGGAGAATTCCAGGGTTCTATAATTCCCTCCATCGACCCCAATGTCCCCGATAATCTTAAGAATCAGGTCCTTTCCTGAAACGTATCTCTTCAATCTTCCTGTCAGATTGACCGACATAGTCTCGGGCACCTTGAACCAGAGTCTACCTTCGGCGAAGCATGCCGCTGCTTCAGTGCTCCCTATGCCGGTCGAGAAAGCACCAAGTGCTCCATAGGTACAGGTATGGGAATCCGCCCCGACGATCAATCGTCCAGGCGCGACGAATCCCTCTTCGATCATGACCTGATGGCACACACCTCCTCTCCCAACCTCATAGTAGTTCTCAATTCTGTGCTTTCTTGCGAACGTCCTCATCTCTCTTGCCTGCTCTGCCGATGGAACGTCCTTGTTCGGGACGAAGTGGTCAGGGATGAGGACGATTCTATCTCTCAGTGGCTCGCATGAGAGAGCATCGAACTCCCGGAATGCGATGGGACCGGTTATGTCGTTGACCATAACGTAGTCGATATCAGCCTCCACCACATCCCCTGCGTAGGCATCAGTCGACGACTTCGCAGACAGTATCTTCTCCGAAATGGTCTTCCCTTTGAACTTCGCCACATGATCCCCCCATTTCATTCCTTCGAGATTCTCGAATACAGCCGATCGATTGCCTCGACGGTTGCGTCCACGCTCGTTTGAACTATGTCCGACCCTACGCTCTTTCCGACGGATGCAGCCTTCTTCTCCCCGTTGTGCTGGAGCTTCACCGACACCTCGCAAAGCGCGTCGCTCCCTCCTGTTATTGCACTCAAACGATATTCGACCAATGATATCTTGCCGCTGACGACGGATCTGATAGCGTTTAGAGCCGCATCAACTGGCCCGATGCCTATCTCTGATCCTCGTTTGTTCTCTCCATCGACCTCGAGCGTGACGACGGCGGTTGGCGTGATGTTGAGACCAGTAAAGACCGCAAACTCTTTGAGCTTCACCTTTCTAACTTCTCCGGCCCGTTGACCGGCGACATGATAGGCAAGCGCAACAAGCTCCGCGTCATCGACCTGCTTCCCGCTCTCAGCTAGCCTCTTTATTTCTTGAACAACCTTTCCGACATGGTCATCTGATAGCGATACCCCGTACTCCGAAAGTTTTTCTTTCACTGAGTGCACGCCAGTATGCTTACCGACCACAATCTCCCTTTGCATTCCCACGAGCTCTGGTCCGAAGGCCTCATATGTAGATGGATCCACGAGGATTCCATGTACGTGTATGCCAGACTCATGAGCGAATGCATTGCCGCCAACGATTGCCTTGTTTCCGGGAACCGGCATACCGGTCAGATTTGCCACGGTCTTCGAGACGTGTCCAATCTTCCTCGTGTCCACGTTCGTTCTGATATTGTATAGGGCCATGAGACCGAGCACGACCTCTTCGAGCGCGGCATTTCCTGCCCTCTCTCCAAGACCATTCACGCAAACATGTACCTGTCTCGCCCCTGATCTGACCGCGGTCAGTGAATTCGAGACAGCTAGTCCAAAATCATCGTGACAATGTACGCTCAGAGGAACCTTTGTCACTGACAACAGTTCGGCAATGAGACGCTCCATGGCCGGAGGCGATGTCACCCCGACAGTATCCGGCACATTGATCTTATCTGCTCCGGCCTGCTGGACAGCAATATGCATTTCCTTGAGGAAATCCAGGTCGGTGCGTGTCGCATCCTCACAAGAGAATTCCACCGTCAGTCCGTGAGCCTTCGCGTGTTCGATTGCGTCTATCGCTCTAGATTTTACCTCACCCCGTGTCATCTTGAGTTTGTGTCTCAGATGTGCATCGGAAGTGGCAATGAAAGTATGGACGTAGTCCACACCACAGTCAATTGCGACGTCGACGTCCTTCCTGCTAGACCGGCAGAGTGCACACACCCGAGACTGGAGACCTAGGGAGGCGATCTTCTTAACCGAGTCCCTTTCTCCCGTCGATATCATCGGAAAACCGGCCTCGATGACGTCAACGCCCAGATCGCTCAACGCTTCTGCTATTCGCACCTTTTCATCGACGGAGAGAGCTACACCTGGCGTCTGTTCTCCGTCCCTGAGAGTCGTGTCGAATATCAGTACGGAGGACGGCATCGAATCTGTCAATGCCCATGAATTGAACTCGCTAGTGTACACTGTCTTTCTATCAAGGCATCGACCCTCAATCCCTTTTGACGTTGAATCCTCTATGGTTCGACGGACAGTCATGAAAACCACCCCGACCAAGGACACTTAAAGCAATGAGGCTGGAACTAGACGCAAAATCAATTGAAGTCTCAACCACGCAACATTCATTCTAGGTCCTTGCTCCGTGTTTTTTATGGTAAACTGAACCAGCTATATAACCATTGCTACATGCCACTTTTCGGGCATATAACACATCATCTCTCAGGGCGTGATACCTGTCCGGTCGAGCCACGCAGCTTGATGGCCTCGGCACGGGTGGCGAACTCCATCGTACCGATTTGTCCCGCCAAGTACTCGAGCATGAGGGACCCCGCGTCGGAGGGCATCCCCTCTACGAGTTCGACCGCTCCATGCCAGAGGACGCCAAGAGGACCACGGGGCAGTTTCTCCGCCTGTTCCACGAGAACATCCTCGATCTGAGGGTTGTCATACCAGTCCCGCATGGCCCCGCCCTGCGTGGGGTCGTGACCCATGAGATACGCGGACGCTTGCTTCGACAGGTCTGCCCGACGACACGCTCCTGCTACCCAATGCCGCACGTCGACTGGACGTAGAGGCGGTAGCTTCCACCGTTTTTGCAGCCACTTCCAATGCTTCGTGATGGTTATCGGGTTCATTTCCTTCGAGAGGTCGGTTTTCCCCATGGCACCCTTCCACGGAAAGATCACCCGGTCCGGCAGAGGCTCGGGCGTGGCCTTCTTCCATGCGTCCAGCGCTTCTATGACATCGGGGGCGAGCCTCGCCGCGACCGGCGAGCTCGTCTTGAAGCCTTCCTGCTCACGTCCCGGTTTTCGTCTTGCCTGCCCGCCCCGATCGGATGTCCAGGCTAGTCACCGTCCAGACTTCGGCACCAAGTAGAAATAGAGGGAGGCCACCTATCAGAAATCTCACAGTTGAGAGTTGTGGATACAGGTGGTTCTATGAAGTCGATGAAGACCAAGAAGGGATTCGGGATTGATATCGAGAAAGAAACCAAGAAGAACACTGATTTTCGTCGAGTACTCTACACGGGAAAATTCAGTCAGCTCGTTCTTATGAGTCTCAAGCCAGGTGAGGAGATCGGTGAAGAGGTCCATGATACCGTCGACCAGTTCTTCAGATTCGAGGAAGGTGAGGGAGTGGTCATCATAGACGGTGTGGAGCATCCTGTCGGGGATGGTATCGCCATCATTGTTCCCTCTGGAGCAAGACATAACGTAATCAACAATTCGTCAAGGAAGAATCTCAGACTATACACTATCTATTCGCCGCCGGAGCATCAGGACAAGGTCATCCGTCATACCAAGGCTGATGCGCTGAGGGACCCAGAGGAATACGACGGTAAGCCGACGGAGTGATGGTCAAGGGCGGATTTGAACTCGCAAGGCGCAATATGCTCCTGCACGGGGAATCGTCATTGGGGCATGAGGTCGCAGTAGTGGAACCGGCCTCTCTTCACCACAACATCTCCTTTCTTGAATGGGATAGCCCATTTGAATATCGGGCCGTCGTAGACGAAGGAATGGAACTCGCCGTTCTCCCCACATGGATCAGCCTGGGCCGGAAGATCGTTCAGGAAATCCTCATCAACATCTCTCCCAACGAAATCCCCCTTTAGGAGGTTAGTGTCAACACAGGTAGTAATGGCC
>JBGOWR010000050.1:0-5739 GCA_041478695.1 Thermoplasmata archaeon
GATCGCTATCGTACTGATAGCGATGCTGTTGCTGGTGGTCAGAGGCAGACCATAGAGCCGAAACCCAAACCTTTTCCCTTTCTTATTCTTTTCTTTTGTTGTTGTGACAGCGCACGCTTCGCCGATGCTATTGTTCCGTGCGAGCGAACACCAGATCGGATTTCCAAGACTATCGTCAATCGTCCAGGCAAAAAGAGTTAAGCGGAGAATGGTATTTCTCGACGGTGGCCTTTGATGAGCTACTCTTCAAGTGTGCTCGCTTTGCTCAAGAGGATAGGTGCCGAAGAGGGAGACCTTCTGCGGGTGAGATCCACCGACGGAGAATATCTCGGAGTCCTGATGCCACACCACGATTTCAGCGGCCCCGACATCTTGGTTGTCAAATTGAAGAGCGGGTACAACGTTGGCATCGAGTTGAGAGAATGCGTCGAGGTCGACGTCGTGAGAAAGGCCGCAAAGAGGGAGAAGAGGTCAATAGCTCCGAGAATCGATCATGTCGTGAAGAAGGACGTCGCTGTCATTGGGACCGGCGGGACAATTGCTAGCTACGTCGATTACCGTACCGGCGCGGTCCATCCAGCAATGTCTGCGAGCGACCTGATGTCAGCCGTTCCTGAGATTGCCGACTTGTGCAACGTCAAGGCAGAGGCCCTATTCTCGATCTTCAGCGAGAACATGAGGGTCGAGAACTGGCAGAGGCTCGCTTGCCGAGTTTATGAGAGGATCGAGGAGGGCGTGGAGGGTTGCATAATCCCGCACGGAACGGATACGATGTGCTACACTTCTGCGGTGCTCTCATTCATGCTCGAGGACCTTCCGAAACCGGTGGTCGTCGTCGGCGCTCAGAGATCCTCGGACAGGCCTTCCTCGGACGCTTATACGAACCTGCTCGCCGCGACCCGATTCGTCGTCGAGTCCGACGCCGCCGAGACGTTCCTGCTCATGCACGAAGGTCCGTCCGACCTGACGGCCCTGGTCCTCAGGGGGACAAGGGCGAGAAAGATGCATACAAGCAGGAGAGATGCGTTCAAAAGCATTAACGCACAACCCGTTGCGAGGATTCATTTCGAGGGCGGGATCGAGTATCTCGATCGATACAAGAAGAAATCTGGCAACAAACCCAGGCTCAGGATCGAGATGGAAGACAATGTCGCTCTCATTCATTTCTATCCCGGCATGAGGGCCGATGTGTTCGAGGAAGTGATGCTCAATCACAGGGGAGTCGTCATCGCAGGCTCAGGCCTCGGGCACGTATCGGACGACATGGTGAGATCCGTGAAGAAGGCTGTAGAATCCGGTGTCGCCGTGGTCATGACCTCACAGTGTCTCAGCGGACATGTGAATCTTAACGTTTACGACACTGGAAGAGACCTGCTGTCCGCTGGGGTCATTCCTGGCGGCGACATGCTGCCCGAGACCGCCTACATCAAGCTGATGTGGTCGCTCGCACAGGCGAAATCTGAGAAGGAGCTCAGCGAGATGATGCAGAAAGACCTCCGGGGAGAGCTTTCCGAAAGGAGGGAGCTCGATGGTTGAGGAGATGATCGCCGGCCTTGAGCTCCATCAGCAGATAGAGTCGAAGAAGCTGTTCTGCTCATGCGATTCTGAGCTTGTCGATGAGGAAGGGTCCGTTCTTCTTCGTCGTCTGAGACCGACCCAGAGCGAGCTTGGGGAGGTGGACAGGGCAGCATTGGCCGAAGCAGATAAGAACATGAGGTTCAGGTACCGGGCTCCGAAGGGCGTCTCCTGTCTGGTGGAGGCGGATGAAGAACCGCCGCACGACGCGAACGCCGACGCAATCGAAGTTGCCATGTCCATCGCCTGCCTTCTTCATGCCAAACCGGTCGATGAGATCCATTTCATGAGAAAGATCGTCATAGACGGTTCCAATACGACCGGGTTCCAGAGGACCGCGCTCATAGCGCTCGACGGTCATGTCGACATAGATGGGAAGAGGATATCGATACCGACCATCTGCCTGGAGGAGGACGCTGCGAGGAAGGTCGAGACGAAGGGGGGCGAGGTCACTTATAAACTGGACCGCTTGGGGATCCCCCTCGTCGAGGTGGCGACGGGGCCGGACCTGCGCTCGCCTGAAGAGGTCAAGGAGGTGGCGCTGCGCCTCGGCTCCATAATGAGGGCCACGAAGAGGGTCAAGAGAGGTCTGGGGACGATAAGGGAGGATCTGAACATCTCGATCCCGGATGGAGCTAGGGTGGAGGTCAAGGGCGTGCAGGTCCTTCGCATGTTGCCGGTATACGTCAAGAGAGAGATCGAGAGGCAGAGGATGCTATTGAGCGTCAGGGACGAGCTTTCGAAAAGAGGCGTCTCGAAGGTCGAGCTAGGTATCGTCGACTTGACCGAGACCTTCACTAAGTCGAAGTCGAAGGTCATTCAGTCCGCGCTGTCGAAGGGAGGAAGAGTTCTGGCATGTCCTTTGAGGGGATTCGCTGGCGTGCTAAAGAGCGAGGACGGCGTTCTGAGGCTAGGCTCCGAGCTGGCGCAATATGCCAGGACGAAAGGAGTGGCCGGAATATTCCATACGGACGAGCTGCCGGGATACGGGATCGAGCTGGAGACGGTCGATTCCGTGAAGAAGTCGATGGACATAGGTCGCGGGGATGCCTTCGTGCTCTGCGCCGACGCGATCTCAAAGGCGGATCTGGCCCTGAGGACCGTCGTAGAAAGGGCGAATCAGGCGCTGATCGGCGTGCCAGAGGAGACCCGGGACCCGCTGCCCGACGGCAGTACCTCATACAGCAGACCGCTCCCCGGAGCGAACAGGATGTATCCTGAGACCGACGTCCGACCGATCACCATGACCCAGGATAGTCTGGAGACCATCCTTCAGAATCTACCAGAGCTCCCTGACCAGCGGGTAGAACGGCTGATGAAGGAGTTCAACATCAATAAGCAGCAGGCGGGCCAGATCGTAAAGGAAGGGTTCGACGACATCTTCGAGGACGTGGCGAGGTCCTTCGGACTGGGAGCAGTCGCGGCCAAGACGTTTCTTAGCACATATCCCGAACTTGAGAGAGAAGGCGTGGACCCATACGAGATCGACGAATCCTCGATCATGGATTTGTTCCGATCACTATCCGAGGGAGCATTCGCGAAGGAGGCCTTGGCGGACATCCTGCGCCTTGTGGCAAAAGGTAAGAAGGTGGGAGAGGCGGTCGAGGAGCTGGGGATAAGAACCGTTGGGTCGGAGGAAGCTGGAGCGATGATCTCCCGAATCGTCAAGGAGAGGGCGTCGTTCGTAAGGGAGAAGGGAACGGACTCGGCAGGCCCGTTGATGGGCTTGGTGATGGAGGAACTGAAAGGTAAGATCGACGGGAAGACGGCCAGCGACCTCCTGAAGAAAGAGATAAAGAAGATTTTGGATTCTCAACCGACCTGAAGCGACAAGACCCTGATCCTCTCGAAGAACAGGCGCTTGTCCGCGATCTCTTCAATTCTGAACATTGAGAGGGAACGTCGTAGGAGTTCTTCGTCCATTCTCGAGGATACGACGACCGTTATCCTTCCTCCAGGTTCCAGAAACCTGGGGCTATCCCTCAGAAACCTATCAAGGACCTCAACACCTCCCTCCCCTCCAGACCAGGAGAGTGCGAGAGGGTCCGTCTCGTGGCCGGGAAGATATGGGGGATTGAAGATTATCTGGTCGTACTTGCCGGAAATGCTCGAAAAGAGGTCCGATAGAACGACGTTGACACGGACACCGTTCCTTCTCGCGTTCTGCAGCGTGCACCGCACTGCGTTCTCGTTGACGTCCACCGCGGTCACCTCGGCCCCGACAGCCGCGCAATGGATGCAGATCATACCGGACCCGCAACCCATCTCCAGTATCTCCTCTCCCTTGACGACATCTATTGATTCTAGCAGTAGCATCGTGTCATCGCCCGGAGGATAGACGTCTCTGCACTCGACTATCGCCAGAGCGGGGTCGTATCTCAATTCGGTTCCCTTGCCTTTGGTAAGACTGCCCGACTCATCAATCCTCGCCCTGTCTCGCCTATCGGCCACGGCGTTGGGTCGTCCGAAACAGACTTAATATTCGAACCGATTACACAGTCCGGTCAAAGTGGGCACATGGACACCTTCTCAATAGCTTCGATCATGATCATCGTCCTCATATTCGCCCTCGGGGGGATCAAGCGCTTCACCATCACATATCTCCTGATCATGGGAAACCTGGTCATCTTCTTCCTTACCATCGTTTCTTTCAGTGGGTTTGGCCCTTTCGTAAGTTCTCCGATACAGCTCGACCTGGGGTTGAGACCTGTGTACCTCGCATCGGGCGACAACATTTACACCCTTTTTACCCACATGTTCGTCCATTCCACGATAGCCCATGTGATCGTCAACATGCTCTTCTTGTTCCTCATCGGCGTGCAGCTCGAGTCAAGGATCGGAAAGGGCCGATTCACATTGATATATGTTATCGCTGGTCTTGCTGGTGGTGTTCTTCAATCCCTTGTCGACTGGGGTACGGGGGTCCTCATCATCGGTGCGTCCGGGGCGATATCCGGTGTGATGGGTGCGATGATCCTCCTCTATCCGAGGGACGAGACCCCCATGTTCCTCGGTCCCTTGTTCCTTCCTCGAGTACCAGTGTGGATGTCCGTCGGAAGTTGGTTCGCGATCCAAGTGGTAATGGTGTTTCTGGACTCAGGGCCCGTGGCCTATTCCGCTCACATAGGCGGTTTCTTAGTTGGACTGGTCGTCGCTCAATTCATCTCCGTGAAGAAGCCGGCAGCGGAGAGAAAGAGCTTCGACGTCGACTCCCTTGAACCTCTAGCGACGACGCCTGAGATGAAGAACGCGATTCGTATGATCAGAAATGCGAAGGAAGAGGACGTTCGAAAGGCCTGGCTCGAGTATTTTGCCGAAAGAGCGAGATGCCCGAAGTGTGGGTCGGAGATGGGGATCAAAGGAAACAAGCTCATCTGTTCCTGCGGCAATGAAGTGTTGATCAAATGACCGAGATAGTCGTGGAAGTCCTCTGCGATGGATGGATAAGAAAGGTAGAGGACGTGTTGATCGAGGCGCACTCGAGCGTCTCTTTGATCCGACTTGAGTCCTCGAATATCATCGTCGACACGAGCACTCGAGAATATCGAGGAAAGATATTGGCAGCCCTCGATCGCCTAGGGATCGGCTGCGATGAGGTGGACATCGTCGTCAACACGCATCTGCATCATGACCATATTGCGAACAATGATCTCTTCCAGAATGCGACGTTCATTGCTCACGTCTCAGAAGGACCGAGCAAAGAGTACAGAACAGTAGGGAGAGACCTTGAGCTTGGTCGCGGGGTGAGACTGGTCCACACACCAGGCCACACGCCTGGAAGCTTGAGCGTGTTCGTCGAATCCTGCCTTCGATACGTTATCGCAGGCGACGCTCTTCCGACTCATGAGAACTACTTGAGATGGGTGCCGCCCGGACTCAACTACGATTCGGACGTGGCTCTTGCCAGCATGAACGAGATAGTTGCATTCGCTGACATCGTAGTCCCTGGCCACGGACCCCCTTTCAAGATAGACCGATAAGTATAACATCGTGCTCAGTGAATTGGACTTTGAGGATGGATATGACAGTGCCCAACGCTCTTTTTTTGGATTGCCCATCGTGTGGAGAACAATGCCTGCATGAGGTTCTCAAGGGAAGAATCAGCGGGAAGAAGGAGACGATGGAGGCCGTCGTCAAGTGTCAGAAGTGCGGCAACGTTCATCC
>JBGOWR010000187.1:0-2763 GCA_041478695.1 Thermoplasmata archaeon
ATCTCCCGGAGGTTCGGCATCCCGATCGCGGCCTGCTATAGAAGGATAAGGGACCTGCAGAAGGTCGGTCTGGTTGAGTGCAAAGAACGGAGATTGTCCCGTGAAGGAAAAAGAGTATCCTTCTATCTCTCGACGGTGAAGAACGCATACGTCTTCTTCGAAGGAAGCCGTCTGAGAGTCAAGTTCGAGCTCAAAACGGGGGGCGCGGACCAGTACGGGGACGAGTGGCACGACATAGAGCTCAATCCCGACGAGAAAGAGAAGAAGGATGATGAGCTTGGAGAGGACGACGGGGCTTAGTAATCCGACTTCCTGGACAGTTGGAAACTTCCTTCAGATATCGAAAGGATTATAAACAAATGTCAGTATGTCCATCCCGTCTCAATCTTGCTGCTGAATCAGTTGAGTGTGAATGAATGACCGAACTCCTGGAAGAACTTGAACAGAAGCGACAGGTCTGCAACACCGACGCGGAGAAACACCGGCATCTCCGAGATGAGCTCAACGAACAGACGAAAGATTGGGTCATGAAGCGCGACGAGCTCAACGCCAAGGTCAGGGAACTGGTCGAAGAAGCGGCGAGGCACAGAGAAACGCGCGATTCTCTAAACGTTCGGGTCAGAGAGAACAAAGAGCAGCGAGACATTTGGAATCAGAAGGTCAACGAGTCCAACGATAAGATGTTGATGCTCAAGAAGGACAACCTCCCCAGGGAGGGTCCTCCGATCGCGAAGCTCAAGAAAGAACTAAAGGCACTCGAGTTCAAACAGATGACCTCAGTTCTGTCCACCGAGAAGGAAAGGGGCATAATAGAAATGCTCTCAGCCCTTCAGGCTCAGATAAGGGAAAGGGAGAAGGCCCTTGAGCAGAACGTGGAGATCCGAAATGCAATAAAGGACCTCAGAGAAGCCAAGGACAGAGCGGAGACCCATCACAGGAATGTCAGCGAGAACGCGGAGAAGGCACAGACTGAGCACGACAAGATGATCGAGCTCTACGAACAGGCGGACAGCCTAAGGAAAGAGGCGGACGCTTCTCAAGAGAAGTTCATCGAGACAAAATTGAAGGCTGACGAAGAGCACAGGAAGCACATCGAGAGCATCCGTCAGGTGCACGATTACGACAAGATAATCACGGGTCTCAGACAGAAGGCTCGAAGGGCCAAGAAGAAGAAGGAAGAGTCGTCGGCAATGCAAGAGGCGGAACAGATATTCGAGCGATTCAAGAAGGGAGACAAACTGAGCACCGAAGACATCATGACTCTTCAGAAGTCTGGTTATCTCTGATCGCATAATGCTTTCTGGAATTATTCTTCTACAATTGTATGCATCTGGATAGGAAAAATTGAAGAATTTAAGGTCGATTTGTCAAAAAATTTATATAGCATTAAAGTTATAGTTGTCTCGGGAAGTTCTGGGCTAGTTGTTAGAGTGCATCCCATCCCTTCTGACAAGGCTAGCCCTTCCCATCCCTTTTTTATTTATCTACGACTGGACGGTAAAGTTTAATAGACAGCGGAATACTCTTGGCGGCGGTGATTTAAGACGGTTCTCGAAGGGCTTGGCAGATCGCTGCGGGATGTCCTGAAAAAGATCGCAAACGCAGGTCACATAGACGAGAAGCTGATCAAGGAAGTGACCAGGGACATACAACGCGCCCTTCTTCAATCAGATGTGAACGTGAAGCTCGTTCTAGAGCTCACGAAAGAGGTCGAGCGGAGATCCCTGACGGAGAAGCCCCCGGCCGGGATGAGCTCCAGGGAGCATGTCATCAAAATCATCTATGAAGAACTCGTCAAGATCCTTGGGGAGCAACGCACCATCCCGCTCTCGCGTCAGGTCATCATGATGATCGGTTTATACGGCCAGGGGAAAACTACGACCGCTGGCAAGCTCGGCAGATACTTCCATAAGAAAGGATTGAAGGTGGGGTTGATCGCTGCAGATGTTCACAGACCCGCAGCGTACGACCAGCTGAAGCAGATCGGCGACAAGCTTGGAATCCCTGTCCACGGCAATAGGGATGCAAAGGATGCTACGAGGATCGTCTCAGAGGGTCTGAAACAGTTTAGCGGTACGGACGTGATCATAATTGACACCTCCGGACGACATGCTCTCGAGGATGACCTGATACAGGAGATAAAGGACGTCGCCAACCTGGCAAGATCTGACGAAAGGATTCTCGTCTTGGACGCGGCAACGGGTCAGCAGGCAGGACCCCAGGCAAAGGCGTTCCACGATGCCGTTGGCGTCACTAGCGTCATACTAACGAAGATGGACGGAACCGCGAAAGGTGGTGGCGCACTGAGCGCCGTGGCGCAGACGAAGGCCTCTATCGTTTTCATCGGTACGGGTGAGCATCTCGAGGACATCGAGCCCTTCGAGCCCGCGCGTTTCATCTCTCGCCTATTGGGCATGGGAGACATACAGACCCTGCTAGAGAAGGCTCAGGAATCCCTAACAGAGGAAGAGGCTCTCGAAACGACGAAGAAGATCATGTCGGGTAGATTCACTCTAAGGGAAATGTACGACCAGATGGAGATGCTCACTAAGATGGGACCGCTCAAGAAGCTTATCTCAATGTTGCCAGGGATGCCAGGGCTGACCGACAAGATCGATGTGGAAGAGTCGCAGCAGAGGTTGTGGAAGTTCAAGGTGATCATGGACTCCATGACCGAGGAGGAGATGGAGGACCCTCGGATCATAAAGTCGACAAGGATCGTGCGAATAGCCAGAGGTTCCGGAGTCGATCCAAAGGACGTCA
>JBGOWR010000004.1:0-14673 GCA_041478695.1 Thermoplasmata archaeon
AGTTCTGTTACATCCTTCGTTATCGCCTGGGTCTTTCGTTCCAGTTCGGCATCCAACTGCGCGAACCAGTTCTCATCCTTTGCTCCCACATCCTTTGGCGCCATCGTCATCCCCGTATTGCGTAATTACCCTACGCCCTTAAAAAGGTTGCTCAAAGAGTGGAACGACTGGACAGCAATTTGCAGCGTGTTTTGGAAGCTATCTGCCAACGATATCCCACTCAGAAGAAGTCTTTTTTACCCCCCAGGGTCATCCCGTGCCGATGGACATCTGGGCGGAGTTCATGAATTTTCTGAATCAGTACTCCGCCGATCCAATTGCATACAGTGTGGTGTTCTTCATCTTTGCGGTGCTGGCCACGATCATTCTGCCAATTCCGGTCGAGATCGGTCTAATACTGAATCCTGGAACTCCCTTCATCTTCAAAGCCCTCATTCTAGGAGCAGGGAAGGCGGTCGGAAGCATCCTCGTCTTCTACGTAGGATTCAAGGTCGAGGGGGGCGTCAGGAGATGGTCTGAGAGATGGTGGTTCGCCAAGTGGTTCGTGGAGAAGTGCACATGGTTCGTCGAGAAGACCGGATATGTCGGCCTCTACATTCTCCTCAGCATTCCTGGCATGGTCGATACGATCCCTATCTATGCCTTCTCCCTCTTCAACAAGGAAGGTCGCGTGCTGAAGATGAAGTACTTTGCCCTGGTCAACTTCTTGGGAGGTATCACCAGAGCGCTTATTCTATTTGCCCTATTCCATCTGTTCAACATTGACCTCTTCGGTAGTCTGTCTTAGGTCCATTCCCGGAGCGTTCGCCGTTCGTGGAAATATTTAAGTAGAGAACGGAAATACAATGATATGGTTCCGAGGAAATCCATTCTCAAGGCACTCGAGGACTACGACAAGGACAACCTCGTAGTCGCAACACTATGTTCTCATTCCTCCCTTCAGATCTTCAATGGCGCAAAGCTCGAGGGATTCAAGACCCTCGGAATAGCCGTCGGTCAGAAGACGAAGTTCTACGACGCCTTCCCGCTCGGAAAACCAGACCACATCATCAGATTCGAAAGCTATGACGATGTTCTCGACCGGGCCAGCGAGCTCGTCGACATGAATGTCATCATAATACCACACGGATCCTTCGTTGAGTACATGGGCACACAGCGTTTCGAGAGCCTCGAGGTTCCGACTTTCGGGAACCGCGAGGTCCTGAACTGGGAGGCGGACAGGGAGATGCAGAGGGATTGGCTTGAATCCGCTGGTATCGAAATGCCCGCCAAGGTCAGCGATGCGAAGAAGATCGACAGACCAGTTCTCGTCAAGTACTACGGAGCCAAGGGCGGGAGGGGCTTCTTCATCGCGAAGGATTATCCGGACTTCAAGCTTGGGATCGACGACACTCAGCCATACACGATCCAGGAGTATGTCCTGGGGACGAGGTATTACCTTCATTACTTCTACTCTCCCATCAAGGTCGATGGGTACAAGGTCGGGGATGGTAGTCTCGAGCTCCTCTCAATTGATAGAAGGGATGAAAGCAACATCGACGAGATGTATAAACTGGGAGCGCAAGAAGAGCTCAAACGTCTGGGGTTGGTCCCCACCTTCGTGGTGACTGGGAACATCCCCGTGGTCGTCAGAGAAAGTCTCCTGCCGAAGATCCTTGAAATGGGCGAGAAGGTCGTTACCAGGTCCCTGGAACTGTTCGGTGGCATGGTAGGTCCATTCTGCCTTGAGAGCATAGTGACAGACAAACTTGAGTTCAAGGTCTTTGAGGTCTCGTCGAGGATCGTGGCCGGAACCAATCCGTTCATATCCGGTTCTCCGTATTCGGACCTCATCGACCCAGGCATGAGCACGGGTAGGAGGATCGCAAAGGAACTGAAGTCCGGAACACAGAAGAATCTGTTGAACAAGATCATTTCCTGATCCCGTGCGCTTGGTCGTGTCTCTCAGTCTGGATGATGCTGGTCGAATTGATTTCTGGCAATCCTAGCTGACACTACCAGCCGCGTTCCTGCAGACGCTGTTCAGGCTTGATGCTGGATATCTCCAACCCTCGCATAGCATCGCCAAGTCCCTTCGAGACCTCAGCGACTATGTACGGGTCGTCAAAGTGGGTGACCGCCTCCACTATCGCCTTCGCCCTCTCTCCTGGGTTCTCCGCCTTGAAAATTCCCGAGCCCACGAAGACGCCGTCCGACCCAAGCTGCATCATCATCGCAGCATCGCATGGAGTTGCTATTCCGCCGGCCGCGAAGTTCACGACTGGAAGTCTCTGGATCTCCGCCACCTCTTTGACGAGGTAGAACGGGGCCTGGATCTCCCTGGCGACAGTGTTCATCTCCTCATCTTCCTTTCCTTTGAGCTCGCGGATCTTCCCCATTATGACGCGCTGGTGCCTGACAGCTTCGACGACGTTACCTGTTCCTGCCTCTCCTTTCGTTCTGATCATCGCGGCACCCTCATCGATCCTCCTCAATGCTTCGCCGAGATCCCTTGCGCCGCAAACGAAAGGAACGGTGAACCTTTTCTTATCGACATGGTAGAATGGATCGGCCGGGGTCAGCACCTCTGATTCATCGATCATGTCGACGCTCAACGACTCGAGCACTTGTGCTTCAACGAAATGACCTATCCTGCACTTCGCCATGACTGGGATCGTGACGGCGTCCATTATCTCGAGTATCTTGATCGGGTCCGCCATGCGGGCGACCCCACCCTGTGCCCTGATGTCAGCGGGGACACGTTCCAAAGCCATGACTGCGACCGCGCCAGCTTCCTCAGCTATGCTCGCTTGCTCTGCATTGGTGACGTCCATCACGACGCCCCCTTGCTGCATCTTAGCGAATCCTCTCTTCACGAGCTCGGTTCCGAAGCGGAGCTTGGCTAGGTCCAATTCCAGTGGCATAAACTCACCGTACCGGGTTAGTCTTCGACTGTTATATATGATTTTCGTAGCGACATTTATCCAGCCAGATATTTCATGCGATTCTCGTAGGCCATGGGTACGTGATTCTTCGGAATCTGGAAAAAATAAAATACTAGCCCTCTGCTCCCTTGACCGATGGTCTCAAGGCGTCTAGGTAGCGTGACTGAATCTGGAACGGTCAGAATATCCAACATCGTTAGCAAGCTGAGGCAGGAAGGGGTCGACGTTCTTTCGCTCTCAATGGGAGAGCCGGACTTCCCGACCCCAGAGAACATAACCAAAGCCTGCGTCACCGCGCTGAACGAGCATTTCACTCACTACACGCCATCGGCTGGCATTCCAGAGTTGAGGAAGGCGGTGGCCGCGAAGAGCATCAAGGACAACGAGATTCGTTGTAGTGAGAACAATGTCCTCATCACACCGACAAAGCAAGCGATATTCATGACAATGTTCGCCATGCTGGATGAAGGCGATGAGGCTATAATCCCTGACCCTACGTGGGGGACCTTCGATGCCTGTGTGAGATTGGCCGGAGCCACTCCCAGATACCTTAAGCTCATCCCTGAGGAAGAGTACAGAATCACGCCCGAGCGGATCGCTGAGCTTATCACCAAGAAAACCAAGCTGATACTGATCAACTCCCCCTCGAACCCCTGCGGTGCGGTCCTGACAAAGAAGGACATCAAGGGGATAGCGGACCTTGCGAAGGACCACGACCTTCTCGTCTTCAGCGATGAGGTCTATGAGAAGATCATCTACGATGGTGCGAAGCATCATTCGATAGCATCGCTCGATGGAATGTTCGAGAGGACGATCACGGCCAACGGTCTCTCGAAGACCTACGCCATGACCGGTTGGAGGATAGGGTGGATAGTGGCCCCTGCCGAGATCGTAAAGGAGATCAACAAGCTCCAGACCCATTCGCTCACTTGCGTGACGTCTTTCGTGCAGAAGGCAGCGGTCGAGGCGCTGACGGGGCCTCAGGAATCAGTAGACAAGATGGTCGATGAGTTCCATACGAGAAGGGATCTCATGTACGGCCTCATGAAGGAAATTCCTTCCCTGCATTGTCCCCGCCCGAAAGGCGCTTTCTACGTGTTCCCAAAGTACGATTTCAACATGAAGTCCGACGATCTTACGGCATATCTCCTCGAGGAAGCTCACGTCGCGATCACCCCAGGATCGGCCTTTGGTCCCTCGGGCGAAGGTCATCTCAGACTTTCGTACGCCGCGAGCAGGGAGGTCATAACCGAGTCGATGAGAAGGATCGGAGAGGCCTTGGCGAAGCTACCTACTTAAAGAATACAGAGGTTCAGTGGCCTTCTGGAGGTAGCATGTTTGGAATGGAGTCCTCGATCGGATAGTAGACGTTGCACTTCGGGCAGTGGAGCCTGCCCTCAACTATTTCTTTGTCATCCTCTTTGACAACATCGAGTCCCAGAGGGTGATACTTGCAGACAGGGCATGCCAATATGTCGAGGAGCTTTCGCTTCATTCCTATCAGCTAGGAGATCGTCACCTTCTCATTTATCCCTTTCGAATATCCGAACTGGTCAAACAATGGACAACTCTTAATTACCGACAAAGGCCTATTGCGCACCGTGATAAAGGCAGGCGTCATCGGCGTTGGCTCGATGGGCCAGAACCACGCTAGACTGTACTCGGAACTCACCGATCTTGTCGGGGTCTACGACGTCGACAGAGCCCAAGCGAAGAAGGTCGCGGAACGCTTTGGAACAAGAGCCTTCACGAGCATCGATGATCTGATCGGCAGAGTCGAGGCTCTGAGCATATGCACGCCCACCAGGAAACACTTTGATGTGGCGATCAAGGCGATCAAAGCTGGCAAATCGGTCCTTTTGGAGAAGCCCTTTACAGGCGATTCGAAGAAAGCGAAGTCGCTGTGCTTGGCCTCTGAGAAACAAGGTTCCGCGCTGGCTGCGGGATTTGTCGAGAGGTTCAATCCAGTGGTCGCCGCCGCAAAGGAGGCGCTAAGGGAAGGGAGGTTTGGGAAGCTCATCTCCCTGGAGTCGAGAAGGGTGTCATCGTTCCCGTCGAGGATAAGGGACGTTGGCGTTATCATGGACCTTGCCATACATGACATTGATGTGATCCGCCACATAACCTCCTCGGAGATACTCGCTGTCTACGCTCTTGGAGGGAGGTTCTCCAGCACTCAGTTCGAGGACTTCGCCAACCTCCTGCTCGAGATCAGGGGAGGAGCGACCGGATTCGTCGAGACGAACTGGTTGACACCGATGAAGGTGAGAAGGGTCTCCTTGACCTGCAGCGAGAGCTTTGTCCAGCTAGATTACATCGATCAAAGCCTCGAGATGGCCTCCTCGAAGATAGAGGAGATCGATCCGGGCAATATGTTCCAGATACCTCTCGAGTACGACGTGCGCCGCATGTCACTTAAGAAGGAGGAGCCTCTGAAGAGGGAGCTTGAGGACTTCTTGGATGCGGTTAGATCGGCAAGAACGCCTCAGGCCAGCGGCTGGGACGCCGTGGCGAATTTGAGGGTCTGTGAAGCTGCATCGAGATCTTTGAAGGAGAGGAAGAGGATAGAGATATCCCAGGAGCGCTAGTTATTTATCGGCGCTCCCTTTTCGCATTGTTGCGAGATGGATTTGGATGAGAACGATCGACCTTAGGAGCGATACGGTCACGCTACCTACCAAAGAGATGATGCTCAGCATGATGGATGCAGAGCTTGGAGACGACGTCTCGAGGGAGGACCCAACGGTCAATAGGCTGGAGGAGTTGTCCGCAAAGTGCTTCGGGACCGAGGCCGCACTGTTCACCCCGAGCGGCACCCAGAGCAACCTGATCTCCGTCATGGTCCATTGCAGGCGAGGAGACGAGATGATCGTCGAATCGGAGGCCCACATTTACTACTACGAAGTCGGGGGCATGTCCGCCGTCGCTGGGGTCATTCCGAGACTAATCAGAGGAAATTTGGGCATATTCACACCGGAACAGGTGGTCGATGCGGTACGTGGAGACGATCTGCACTTCCCGCCTTCGAAATTGGTGGAGATCGAGAACACCCATAATAGGGCCGGCGGTACGGTCTGGACCCCAAAGGAGGTTTCTGCGGTATCTAGGTCCGCGCACGACCTCGGCATGAAGGTCCACATCGATGGCGCGCGAATATTCAACGCCGCCGTAGCTCTGGACGTCGGCGTAAAGGAATACGCGAAGAACGTCGACAGCATCAGCTTCTGCTTGTCAAAGGGGCTTTCCGCCCCTGTTGGCTCGATCATCGTCGGGGGCAAGGAGTTCATAGAGAAGGCGAGGAAGACGAGGAAAATGCTGGGAGGCGGAATGAGACAGGCTGGTGTGATCGCCGCACCGGGCATCGTCGCATTGACCAAGATGGTGGGCAGATTGAAGGAAGATCACGACAATGCAAGAAAGCTCGCCATCGGCTTGAAGTCCTTGGGAACGTTCGACGTCGAATTGAGGACCGTCCAGACGAATATCGTTCTTATCGACGTCTCTCCTCTGGACATGGATTCCGAACAGTTCGTGGAGAAGCTCAAGAGAAACGGCATTCTCGCGGCAGACTTTGGTGGCTGCATCGTCAGGTTTGTGACGCACAGGGGGATAACGTCGAAGGACATCGATGAGACGATAGGTCGAATAGAGAGGCTGAAGTGAACTACTTGCCTTTCCCTATCCCTCTGTAGACGAATCCGTGCTTCCTGCATTCCGACGCGTCAAAAGCGTTCCGTCCGTCCACGATCACGCGCGTCCTCATCAGCTCGGTCATCCTCTTCAGGTCCAGGTTTTTGTAGACGGTGTGATCGGTCACCAATGCGACACAGTCAGACCCCTGAAGAGCTTTCTCGATGTCTCTAGTCAGGGGGACCTTATATCCCTTCACGACGAAAGGGTCGTGGACGACCACGTCCGACTCTTCGGCGAAAGCGTCGATGATGGACATCGCCGGCGAATTCCTGACGTCGCCCGAGTCCTTCAGGAACGCGAGTCCGAGGACGGTCAACCTTGAGCCAGCCGGTCTTCTTCCAGCCTCGCCGAGCGCATCGACGATCAGCTCGGCGAGATGTTCGGGCATGGAATCGTTTATCGCCCTCGCGGTCTCGATCATGCTCGTCAAGCTTTCCGAGATCGAGCTGGCGAAGAGCCACGGGTCCTTCGGTAGACAGTGACCACCTACCCCTGCACCGGGAGAGTGCATATCTCTGTATGGACAGGTGTTGACCAGCCTTCTGATCTCGAATGCATCTGCGCCCAGTTCCTCACAGGCGAGCGCGACCTCATTCGCGAAAGCGATCTGGACGTCCCTATAGGTATTCTCAATGGTCTTCGTGATTTCGGCTGAGAGCAGATCGGTCGGATGCAGCTTGGATCTTACTATCGAGGAGTAGAACGCAATGCCTTTCCTGAGCGATTCCTCGTCCAATCCACCAATGACTCTCTCATATCCCCTCAGATTTCTGAGAAGGAATCCAGGCATGACCCTCTCCGGGCAGTGGACGACCGAGAAGTCCTTTCCCGCCATCATCCCGCTCTCCTTCTCAAGGACCGGCGTGACCTTCCCCTCCATCGTACCGGGAGGGATCGTGGATTCGACGGAGACCATCGTCCCTCTCTTCATGTGCTTGCCAACGTCGGAGACCGCCTCCATGAGGTATTCAAGCATCGGTTCCTTGTTCTTGTCTATCGGGGTGTCCACGCATATGAAGATCGCATCGGCCTTTCGGCATTCTGCGGGATCTGTCGACACATGCAGTCTCCCCTCCTTGGTCACTTTCATAAGAAGCTCGGAGAGACCCGGTTCCTTTCCTGGTATCGGACACACTCCCTCGCTGATCATCTTGCTCTTCTTTTTGTCCGCCTCGATGCCTATGGTCGCATAGCCAGTGTCGGCGAAGACGCAGGCGAGTGGCAGACCGACGTAACCAAGTCCAACCACCGCCACGCTCTGTTTGGCCATCTTTCATAGAATCGTGTGGATGCGATATAATTGTATCTGACATGTTCGATACGGTCAGACATCAAAGAAATCTTGCTAGAACTTGGCGCGCTACTAGCGCCAGTATTTGACAATGTACCATAGGAAGATTTATATTCACTCGTTCGTGTTACAGCCTCGACATGCTATCCAATGACATGCCTTGCCTGGTAGGTTCCCCTGGTCTCTCGGAGCGTTCTGTAGATGACCGGCTTGGTACGTCGAGCTCGATTTCTGGAACGATGGGACTTCGTAACCGCTCGCTCGGCTCTGGATGTGGTAGCGGATGGGGAGGAGCATCGCAGATGCCCCCCCGCTGCTTTCACACCGGGTCCTGATGGATCTTGCGTGGAAGTTGTGGAGTGGCATCTGTGACTCGTAGATTATTCACCGTTGGTCCTGTCGAGGTTCGGGATGAGGTTCTAGAGGCAATGAGGAAGCCGATGATAGTCCATCGAGGGAAGGACTACACACGGCTCCAGAGGGGAATTGTGGAAAAACTGCACAAGGTCCTTGACACAGACCTGCACATCCTCATGGCACCGGCCTCGGCCTCTGGCTTCCTTGAATCGTGCGTAAGGTGCGGCGTGAAGAGCAAGATGCTTGGGATATCGAACGGATCATTCGGCGAACGCTGGCAAGCGATCGGGCTTGCCAACGGAAAGATCGTTCAGAAGATCGATGTACCTTGGGGGCGTGCTGTCAGATCGGTAGACGTCGAGGGCAGAGTCGATGGCGAAGTCGAGGCCATATCCGTAGTCTCGAACGAGAGCTCTACGGGCGTCCTCAATCCATTGGGTGAGATAATCAGTACTGTGCGGTCGAAGCATGACCCACTTGTCTTCATCGACGGCGTGACCGCGGTCGGAGCTATAGACTTGAGGCTGAAGGAGCTCTGCGTCGATGCGCTCGTATTCGGGACTCAGAAGGCGCTCGCCCTTCCGCCTGGCCTTGCGATAATATGCGTGAGCGACAGGCTGCTGGGGAAGGCGAGGGAGGTCGAGTCCCGCGGTTACTACTTCGATCTGCTCGAGATCAAGAAGTATGCGGACAAGGATCTCCCTCTGACGACGCCGCCGGTATCATTGCTGTACGGTCTTGACTTCCAGCTCGACCGCATGATCAAGGAGGGCATGGGAAACAGGTATCGGAGGCACGCCGAGATGGCGGAGGTCGTCAGATCTTGGGCCTCGAAGCGACTTGGTCTGTATGCTGAAGAAGGATATCGATCGAACACGATCACCGTTGTGAACAAAGGCGATCTGGACTTCGAACTAATGCACGAAAAGCTCAATGAAAGGGATCTTGAAATATCCGCTGGCTATGGCAAGATAATGGGAGAGACATTCAGGATCGGTCACATGGGTGACCTGACCGTCGAAGACGTCAGGTTTCTCGTGAGAACGATAGATGAGATCATGGAGGCAATGCGATGAAGCTGCTGGTGACTGACGAGCTCTCCAAGGAAGGGCTCGAGATGCTGAGACGAGACAGGGACGTCGAGGTCGATGTCAGACCGAAGCTCACTCACGAAGAGCTTCTGAAGATCATTCCGGAATATGACGGGATAATAATACGGAGCGGGACAAGGGTCACGAAGGACATTGTCGACGCTGGCACGAAACTAAAGGTCATCGGTCGTGCGGGCGTCGGAGTCGACAACGTGGATGTGGACCATGCCACGATAAAGGGCATATTGGTGATGAACACCCCGGCCGCGAACATAATCTCTGCGGCGGAGCACACTATGGCGATGATACTCACGCTGGCGAGGAACATCGTCTGGGCGGACGCGTCTCTCAAGGCGGGAAAGTGGGAGCGTGGGAAGTTCACCGGCATGGAGCTCAGCGGCAAAACCCTGGCGATCATCGGTATCGGCAGGGTCGGAGGAGAGGTGGCGAAACGCGCGAAGTCCTTCCAGATGAGGTTGATTGGCTACGATCCGTTCATATCGCCCGAGACGGCAGTCAAGGTAGGCGTCAGGCTCCTTCCGCTTGAAAGGGCGCTCGAGGAGGCGGACATCGTGACCATACACGCCCCATTGACCCCCTCGACCCACCATATCATCGGGAAGGAGCAGCTCAGGTTGCTCAAGCCAACCGCTGTGCTCATCAACTGCGCAAGGGGCGGTCTTGTCGATGAGGAGGCGCTCTACGATGCTTTGAAATCAAAGCGGATGGCCGGTGCCGCGATCGATGTCTTCGAGAAAGAGCCTCCCACTGGTTCCAGACTGCTCGAACTGCTGAACGTCGTCGTCACGCCTCACCTTGGAGCTTCTACTAGGGAGGCGCAGGAGAAGGTTTCTCTGGAGATGGCCGAACACGTCAAGCTGTTCCTGACGGAGCACAAGATCACAAACGCGGTCAATGCCCCGGTCGGCAAGGTCGATCCGAAGGTCCTTCCTTTCATCCCGATTGCCGAGAAGTTGGGGTCGTTCGCTTTCCAGCTGATCGACGGCCCGATAAGGCGGATCGAGGTGACCAGCTCAGGCGACCTCGCATCTGTGGACACGAAGATGATTGCTGTGTCTGCTGTGATCGGAGCCCTCTCGAATTTGACAGGAGAGAACACGAACATTATCAATGCGAGCGCGATAGCCCACGAGAAAGGAATTCAGGTGATCGAGTCGAAGCTGGAAGAGACCTCCCGGTACATGAATATGATATCTGTGATGATTCACTCTGATGGAATCCAGAGGGAGGTCAAAGGAACGGCCTTCCCATTGACCGAGGCGCGTCTCCTCGGCGTAGACGGATTCGACGTTGATATGCCGCTGGAAGGAGACTTCATCCTTACGACCCACAACGATGTCCCCGGTGTGATCGGGAGAGTCGGTACAATCCTGGGAAGCAGGAAGATCAACATCGCGAGAATGGGAGTTGGGAGGGAGAAGCGCGGTGGAAGGGCTCTCATGCTGATTAACGTCGACGATCCGGCTCCTGACGAAGTGCTCGGTGAGATCAAGTCTTTGGGCGACTTCTATGAGGTCAGGTCGATCCGGCTCAGTCACATAAAGCCAAAGGAATACATGATCCTCTGACGAGATAGATGCATACAATGGCAGATGCTCAAACCGATCGTGAAACCAGTCTTGACCTTGCCTATGGAAGCTTCCTCTCAACGCTCGCAACCTTTCTGTGAATCTCGTCTTTCCCTCCGGATCTGTCATCGATCTTTATGTTCGTCAGCACCCTGTTCGACATGCCCTTGACCTTCTTGTGGCACTCCACTATCGTCTTCATAACCACGTCGAAGTCCCCTTCCAGGATTGTCCCCATCGGCGTGAACTGATGGACCAGACCGCTCGATTTGACTATCCTTAGACATTCCGCCACGTAGGGGCTGAGGCTCTCTCCTGTTCCTATCGGGACGACGCTGAATTCGGCGATCATTCGTTCACCTCCGCATGCCCATTGGAGACCCGAGCTAAAAAATATGGTGTTATCGTACCGAATTAGCGAATTCCCAAAAATACCAACAAATTGAATCGAATTCCGTCAGGGCGTAATCGAGAAAGGTTTAAATAGAGTGA
Organism: Thermoplasmata archaeon; assembly: GCA_041478695.1. Classification (GTDB taxonomy): domain Archaea; phylum Thermoplasmatota; class Thermoplasmata; order Methanomassiliicoccales; family JACIVX01; genus JAJRAG01. Next base: position 11,438 of record JBGOWR010000004.1, read on the forward strand.
TTCTTAATGGAACAGTTACTCTTGAAACCGCAGAGGTTTTAGAAACTGAAAGAGTGAAATGGAGCGAACTTTGATGGCACCTAACAACGGTCACAATGGCACAGCCTCGACCTTGACCATTGAGGACCTTGCGTACGCCATAAGGAACAGCATAGATAGCAGAGGAATGCCAGAGGAGCAGGCTCGTGCGATGGCTCGGCACGTTATGAACTTCTTCGGTTACAGCGAGAGGATAATCGACAATATCCTAGAGCCAGAGGATAGGGATGCGTTCTACATGCTCGAAGACTCCGGAATACTCACGACCGAGCGTGAAGAGACGACACTTTACGACGGCCGAGAATGGAGGATCCATTACTGGTTGTTTCGGAAGGAAAGGATACTCGAATTGATCAGAACGAACGGCTCGAACATACAGGCACATGGAATCGCCGATTCCGTCTATGACGAGGTTCCCGAGGATATCTGGCAGAGAACCTGAGACGATCTGTTTTTCATCATCTATCGGTCGATTTCATAATCAACTGGAGCGGTCACTTCATTTTCGCCAATCCCTGCGAAAGCATATTCATCACCATTTCAGTAGTCAGTCGGATGGATCTTTTTCCGTACTCTCCGAGGCCCAACCAGCAGGAGTTCGTTGAGCTTGTGTCTCGCGCGGTCAGAAATAGGAAGCATCTCGTCCTGGAGAGCGGAACGGGAACGGGGAAGACGGTCTGCGTGCTTGCTGGGTGCCTGCGGGAGGTCCTGAAGGATGGGAGAAAGGTCGTTTATCTCACGAGGACCAACTCCCAGCAGCGCCAGGTCATCGTGGAGCTGCGGAACATCTCTCGGAAGCGCCAAGTGTTCGGGATCGGCGTTCAGGGCAGACAGAGCACCTGTCCGCTCGCCAGAAGAGACCCGGACCTGAGAGGAGGAACGCCAGAGGAGCTGTCGCGTTTGTGCGGAGAAAAGAAGCGCAGAACGGTCGCAAAAATGGAGGGCGGGTGCAGATTCTACGAGGCTACCATCTCGACTGGATTCGATGAGATCGAGACGTACTGTCGCGAAGAGCTCCCGACCGTGGAGGAGTTCGTGAAGTACTGCGACGCGAAGGGTGTCTGTCCATATGAACTGACCAAAGAACTGATACCTCTTGCGACCGTCGTGACGGCACCCTATGCCTACTTTTTCGTCCCGTTCATACGTAACTCGCTCTTGGATTGGCTTGCGGTACCTTTGAGCGAGACGGTCGTCGTCGTGGACGAGGCTCACAATCTACCCGATTATGCCAGGGAGATCAGAACCGTCAATCTGTCTCGTAAGCTACTTGATCTTGTTGGGAAAGAGATCGATGAGTACGGTGATCCAGAAATCATGAAGGGCGCGAGCATATCTGATCTCGTTGGTCAATTGAATTGCAGTTTGAACAGTGCGCTCGACGAATACCTTATCGACGACGACGGACTCATTCCGCCCGATCTGCTCGAAGGGGACCTGATGGGGAGTTTCACCGCCACCTCTAGGTCCCTTGTCCTCGCCGCGAAGGCTCTGATGACGCATGGTGAGATAATCCGGGAAAGGAAGAAGGAGATGGGCAGGCTTCCGAGGTCCTACATATTCACCCTAGGCGCATTTCTGAATTTCTGGATCAATCTGGACGATACCTGCTTTGTCAAGCTCATAGTCGGAGGCGACAACCCGATGTTCGAGGGGTACTGCCTCGACCCCTCACTCGCCGCCTCGTTCCTGCTCGAGTGCGGAGGATCGGTTCACATGTCCGGGACTCTGAATCCCTTGAACGAGTACAGGGATTCGATCGGTCTCTGTCCCGACACCTTGATGGAATCGTTCCCTTCCCCTTTCCCGAGGGAGAACAGAAAGATATTCTTCGTCGAGGACGTGACGACGAAGTACGAGGAGATCACGCAGGACGAGAAGGTCATCCCTAGACTGGAAGACTATGTCGTCTCCGTGTCGAACCTCCTCGACAAGAACACAGTCGTCTTCTTTCCCTCACATGGTCTGATCGAAAGATTCCTCAAGGACGGCGTTCTCCTAAGAATGAGGAGGAAGGTCCACATCGAGGAGAGGGGCATGCCCCAGATGGAACTAATGGAGGTCGTGACCAGATTCAGGGAGAGCGGTCCGAAGGGCGCTGTACTGTTCGCCGTGATGGGAGGGCGAATAAGTGAGGGATTGGACTTTCCTGACAGGGAGCTGGAGGTGGCCGTGGTCGCCGGCGTCCCCTTCCCCAAGCCAACGGCGAAGCAAAGGGCGCTCTTACACTACTATGAGATGAAGTTCGGAAAGGGATGGGAGTATACCGTGAGAGGCCCGGCATGCCGGAAGATGCTCCAGGCGATTGGGAGACTGATCAGGACCGAGACGGACGTCGGGGCGGCGATAATTCTTGACAGACGTGCGAGGCAATTCATCGATCGCATCGATCTAGTGCCATCGACCGATCTCTCCTCGGATCTGGTCAACTTCTTCAAGGAACGTAAGGGCCAGGTCTGGTCCGGTCCCAAGGTTGCGAAAAGTACTTAATCGCCTCACCGAATCAACCGCTGATGGAGCTGCTGTGGGTGGCTTTGAGCGGCCTTTGGCTGATGCTGCCTTCACTTCTACCAAACTCCGCAGCCGTGATATTTGGGGGCGGTACCCCTGTCGATCTTGGTCGAAGCTGGCGGGGCAAGAGGATATTCGGTGACGGGAAGACATGGACGGGCCTGATCGGCGGTATCTCCGCAGGGGTCTCCCTGGGAGTCATACTGCTATTCATCGCGTATCCCTTTGATCCCACGAACTTCTGGGGGTTCGGCGACTGTCCCGGCAATGTCGGGATAGTATCCGTCCTATCGATCGGCTCGCTCATCGGGGATCTGGGCGGATCATTCGTAAAGAGAAGGTTGGGGCTCGAGAGAGGTGGCAAGGCCCCGATCTTGGACCAGTATAACTTCGCTCTCGGTTCCGTCGTCCTAGCACTGATCTCCTTCCCGAACTGGTTCGTCGCCAACTTCATCGAAGGTGAGCACATTCTCGCCCTTGTGGTATTTCTGATAGCGGTCCCGATCCTCCATAGGGTGGTGAACGTCATAGGATACAAGACAGGGAATAAGAATGTACCATGGTGAACCTATGAACGCGGGGATCAAGGAGATCTTGAAAAAGTGCGGTGCCCTGTCCTACGGTGACTTCGTTCTTTCTTCAGGCAAGAGGAGCCAATATTACATCGATATCAAGAAGGCAAGCAC
>JBGOWR010000041.1:0-6386 GCA_041478695.1 Thermoplasmata archaeon
CTACGATGAAGCTCTTGTGCTGAGAGACGAGATCGACTCAGGGAATGCTACTGGCACGGTCGATCTGTCCCCCTCCGCATTGATCCGCGGCGTCGTCTTCATGCAGTATTATGAAGGAGCGATAATCGAGGGCACGGTGAAGACCAGTAGCGGTCTGCCCTTCCCCGAGGTCTGGGTCACGGCGTTGGACGAATATGGCATTCCGCACGACACGGTGAAGACGGACCGGGACGGCAAGTATCGTGTGATAGCTCCTTTCGGAAAAGTGGACATTGCGTACTCGTTCGGGGACCTCGATCCTCGCACACAGATCGGCACTCAGATAGCGCAGACGACGTTCGACATAACCTATGAACAGGCTATGAGACAAGAGACCGATTCCAACGGGGATGGCAAGTTCGATTACTACATCAATGGCGACATCACTCTCCAGGGTTACGATCTGAATGGTATCGTCTATTGGGATCTTGACGGAGATGGAACGTTGAGCTCTGTTGACGTGGTCATAGAGGGCGCGACCGTCATCGTCAAGAACGAGTCGCGTGACTTCCAGCAACAGGTCACTAGCCAGTTCGATGGTTACCAATTCGTGGGCCTGCCGGCTATCGATTCGGACCTCTATGTCTCGTACAGAGGTCACGAGTTCGGAAAGACCCACCAAATTCTTCTTTCCACAGGATCGAGAACGGTCGATATCGGCGTTAGGCCAGCAACGATAAGTGGCACGATCACCACATCGTCTGGAACTGCCGCGGAAGGGCTGGAGCTCGCTCTAAAGGATATGGACACCGGGAGCCAATCGACCACCTTCACGAATTCCACAGGCGGATACACGTTCGATGGACTCTTGGCAGGCAACTACTCATTAGAAGCCAAGAACTCAAGTCTTGGTCTAGGTCCTCAATTGTTCAGCGTCGATGAGGGGACAGGTCTCGTGAGGAACGTGATCCTCAAATCGACCTTCTCAATTTCTGGACGGGTGACGTTAGATGCAGTAGCGGTCTCAAACGCGACGATCTCTATATCATCATCTCAGACAAGGGTCCTGACAAGGACCGACGAGAAGGGTCATTTCGATGTTACCTTGCCGCAAGGTGACTACACGATCTACTGCCTCGTCGTCAGAGGCGGCAAGGAATTCGTAGCTCTATCATATCTACAGAAAGTGACCGGCTCGATAAGCTTGGATATGGCTCTGCAGCCTGGTAACATACTCGCTGGAACCTTGAACGATGGCTCTGTCCGAGCCTCTGACACCGAACTGACGTTCAAGTCAAGGGTCACCGGAGCTCTCATGACCACCGTTACGAATTCGACCGGTTACTTCAGGGTCATCCTTCCCTCCGATACATATTTCGTGTTCGCCAAGGGGACCACAAGAGGATACTGGAACGATCTGATCGTCTCATCCTCAGCAACGATCCAGTTGGACTTGTCAAGCAGCGTCGCGGTCTCTGGGCAGGTCTGGTTCGACTCAGATTTCGATGGCACGAGAGACGAAGGAGAAGGCGTTCCGAACGTCGTTCTTGAGATCTCCGACCGGGATGGAAGGTCGATCGAGCTCACGACGGTCATCACCGGCGACTTCAGCGTCCTGCTTCCATCGGGCAAGAGCTACTCGTTGAGTTGTGCTGTGGACGGCTACGCTCCACACACGTTCAACTTCACTAACATCGTTTCGCCGATCACGCAGAACATCGAACTAGTACCTATGAACAGGACTATCACAGGGAATGTCTCGTTCGGGACTAGCCTCCTTGAGGGCGTGAAGGTGACATTCAAGGCCGCTGGCATGGGATCGGTCACATCCTCGACCTCTACGACCTCTTCCGGTGCGTTCTCGCTGCCTTTACGCCCTGGACGTTACAACGTCGTGGTCGACCAGAACATTACCGCTGGAAGCAACGCGACCCGGTACCAGTACTCCGCGGTCGTTACGATCTCGATAGGCCAGGACCCCGCGCCTCTGGACATCGAGGTCAAGCAGAGGGTCAGGGTCTATGGTCATTTGATACCGGATAGAAGCGCTACGGCCGTAGTGACATTCAGGGGACCCGAGTTCATCGAGCTGACCGTCTCGAAATCCTCATTCGACCTGTACTTGCTCCCCGGCAATTACAGCATTTATGCGATCTATGACCAGCGCTCGTTGAAATATGGGTATCTCGGGGAAATGGAGATCGATGAGAGCTCTTCCCCCGTGGATATCACGACCGTGCAAGCCTATACGGTCTCCGGATCGCTGCGATATGACGGAAAAGCCTTCATTTCCGTCGTGCCAGTTGTCATCAGCAAATCTACCGGCGGATCTATCCTTGTGAACACGACCGCAACAGGATACTTCGATACGGTCCTGCCATCGGGAAGCTACAACGTATCGCTCGATTATCGGACCAAGACCCAGATAGCGACCAAGGACCGTTATGTCAGGTACACGATGAACGGGACGATGACCGTCCCATCGACTACTGGGAATACATTTACGCTTCTGAGGGAGCTGGACAACTCCACGGTTTCCGGTTCGATCGTCAGGATCGGCGGCACGCCGGCCAGCGCTGTGCTGGAGTTCATCTCGATAAAAGGGACATCAATCAATCTTACCATGGACTCTGGTCTCGGAGCCTATGATGCATCTCTTGCACCAGGCAACTATAGTCTCTACGTTAGGGAGGCTGGAGGAATGGGTGTCTACTTCGCTGCCCTGGAAGTGTTGCCCTACGTCAACAGGACGCTCAACATCACTCTGTCGTCCGGTCTCCGGATGATGGGATCAACTCTCAATGGTGGTGTGCCCGGTTCCGCATCGATGGAATTCTCTGGCCCCGGCTACAAGGCGATCCAGAGCGGTACGGACGGTGCTTATGAGATAGTGCTTCCTGCGGGAGAATACCAGATCCGTTGCACGTCCTCAGCCACCGAAAATGGCATGCTGGTTAGGTACAAGGCGCTTACGACCGTGAATCTCAGTTCGGATCTGAACGTCGCGATCATACTGAACAAGACCGCGGTCAGAGGGGTCGATGTCCAGTGGGACTCAAAGGAGAAGATGACCCTCAGGCCTGGAGAGACGGCAACATATAACATCAGGGTCGTGAACACTGGGAACGTTCCTGAGGTCTATGAACTGAGCCTGGAGAGCGGGACCTGGGCGGTCAGATTCTCTCAGAGCGAGGTCTCGGTCGACTTCGGTCGCGAGAATTCGGAACTGGTCACGGTCTACCTCACACCTCCGTCGAACACGAAGGTCGTTCACAATGCGCAGAAGTTGAAGGTCGTTTCATCGACCGATCAGTCTGTAACGGACAGCGTAGATCTCGATGCTTCGATACTCCCAGTCTATTCCATGAAGCTGAGTCTGGGCGACCCTCTGGAGACCACAGGCTCCAATTACACTTACGCAATCACGCTTGAGAACGCGGGCAACGTTGACGACGGATACAACGTCACCATTTCGAACCTAGATTACCTTTCGACGTTCGGTTGGGACGCCCAGCTGAAGGTAGGCAAGGATTCGTTTGGCGACAGCGCCACAGTATCAGTGCGGTCCGGGGGCTCCCAGGAAATGACCCTCAGGCTGACGCCCATACGCACGAACCCTGATCCGAGCATACAAGTGAATGTCGTTGCGACATCGCAGAGCTCGCCCGACTCCTACTCGATCCTCGATATGAAGCCCGTCATGCCGGAGATCCAGATCCCGTCGGGCGGTGTCGTGGTCACCGGAGATGACGTTTTCGCCGAACCGGAGAAGGTTCCGACCGGGACCATTGTGATCGCTGGCATGTGCGTTGCATCTTTCGCCGTGCTGATCTTGCTCAGCATCCAGAGGGGGGTGTTCAAACGAAGAAAACGATGATCTCTCTGGTATCCATCTTCTTTCTCATGTCGATCCCTCTAATAGCTGCAGCGACGTCTGCCAGTCTCGGCCCGGTCTATGTCTCGATCGACGGGAAGAATGTCGTTGCGGTCGGGGAGAGGTGGGAGTATGTCGTCAACGTCATCGGCGGTCCTGGGTCACAGCCTGGAGGCAACTTCAGCTATAAGGCCTCTATCTTGGCGGCGGAGGGCGGAGGTCAGTTCGTCGACCCATCGAATGGGATATCCTCCACCGGGGTTTTCCGCATCAACCTGACGGCCCCGAGCGATCCGCAGGACATCACGCTCCGACTTAACGTCACGTCCTCGTACGAATTTTCTACGGAGAGGGCTGTCAAGGATTTCGCGATCAAGGTCCTGAAGCCGATCGTCATTGTGGCGACGATCAAGAACACAGGAGACGTCGGGGTTCGCGGAGTGCCCGTGTCCTTCCATGTTGATGGCGTCAAGGTGTACGATACGACCGTCGACATAGATCCGTTGTCCTCCAAGACCGTACGATATAACTGGACGGACCCTGAGATGAGGCAGGGGGAGCATGTGATAACCGTCATGCTTGATCCTGACAACAAACTCGTTGAGTTCGAGACTGGCGGATCGACCTATACCACAACGATCTTTGTCGGAGCGACCAGCTACGGATCGACCGACGCCATGCTTGGCGTGCTTTTCGTTGCCTCAGTGGTACTCTCCCTCATGATATACAACAGGCCGAAGAAAAGACGTATGCGCTGAGCCGAAGCGTAATCCTTGACAGCCCCATTCCTGATCGTTCGTGGGAATGCGTCCAATCTCTCAAATTGTTAAATAGACGATGGTAGATAAGCGCTACCATGGGCGAGAATCTCATCGAGATCACCAAGGACAATTTCGAGACCATCAGAGCACAGAACGCAAAGATTGTCATAGACTGCTGGGCCGATTGGTGCGGCCCGTGCAAGATGATCGCTCCCATCATCGTGAAGCTCGCAGGGGACTACTCCGGAAGAGTCTCCTTCGGGAAGATGGACTGTGACACGAATCCCGATCTCGTCAAGCGGTTCAGGATCATGGCGATCCCCACGCTCCTCTTCTTCAAGGACGGAGAGGTCGTTGACCAGATCGTCGGCGTTGTTCCGAGAGAAGAGATCGAAGAGATGATGAAGAAGCATTTCTGAGCATGTGGGATCGTGTCGTCCCGCAGCGTGACGATCTACAGCTTGCGGGAGAGCTCCACGATCCTGTCTTGAAGTCGCATGGAGTTTATGGCCACCGCGACCTCTCCTCTCGTTTTCTCGAGCACCGACCTCGCTATGTCCTGCTTCCTCCTTATCGCGACAAGGGCATCAGGATAGTCGAAGCGCATCAGGACGATGAACATGTCCTCCATCATCTCCAGGTACTTGTTGGCAGATTCGACGTTGCCCGCCCTCAGCGCCTCCAAGGAGAAGCGGCGTAGTTCCCCGATCGAGTCCGCGAACCCCATGAGGTAGGATGTCATCGGGATGTTGAGCTCATCTGGGTCAGGAAGGTCCTGGTCTTTTGCCACGGACTTCAGTATCGAGGCCTCTGCCATTTCAGCCAGTGCGTCCTCGACCAGACCCGATCCCCAGATGTCAGGATGGTCCTCCAGAAGGCTCCTCAGCCTATGCGCCTCGTCCAGCGCTTCAAGGTAGAGGTCCTCTACGATCTCCCCTCTATGGATTGAATGAATGATGCCGCTCGAGGTCCTTATTATCGCCCTCGAGGATTTGATAGCGATCTCTCTGACCGTATCTTTCTCGTCAAGGCGTGCCTGCATGCGATTTGCTATCTCATCCAGGTTCTTCATGAGAGATGAATGGGATGATTGATTATTATATGATTGCTCAGCCCGCTCCCCGAATCATTCTCATGTGATCTATGCGCTTCTGGATCAACTCCCTTTTCCCCACGTCATGTCTGACATAGATCGCTTCTCCTGTGATGTGCTTCAGCCCTCTCTCGCAGACCTCCTCGGCCTTGTCGACCGTATCCTCGAGGCCGACGACGGCGATCGATCTGGACGAAGTAGTGAGTATCTTTCCGTGCTCTTCGTTCACGTTCGCATAAAATACGTGTGCGCCCTCCTTCCGTATCCCGCTCTCATCGACCTTGATCTCATGACCGGACCTCGACCTTATCCCATATCCTTCTGGAACGACATACTTGCAGACCGTGGCCTTTCTTTCGAAACTGACTCTCGATGGAGACAGCTTTCCGGAGACGATGTCTGCGCATGTTTCCGCGAAATTCGATCTCAGCAAAGGCAGGACGTTCATGGCCTCAGGGTCTCCGAACCTAGCATTGAACTCTATGACCTTCGGACCATGTTTCGTGAGCATGAACTGGCCATAGAGTATGCCTACGTACGCGCAGCCCTCCTTCGCCATCGCCTCGACCATCTTCTTCATGATCTCCATCGTCCGCTCGAACTCGTTTTTCGTCATGAACGGCAAAATATGGTCTTCCATCGAGTACGACCCCATGCCCCCAGTGTTGGGTCCCTTGTC
>JBGOWR010000126.1:0-3653 GCA_041478695.1 Thermoplasmata archaeon
CTGTAGCCGAGGTTCGGCTCCCCATCCCTGCCGGAGTTCCACGCCCCCTCTTCTGATTCCAGGTAATAGTAGCCGCTGTGCTGGTTCTGGTCGAATCTCACCGAGTCGAAGACGAAGAACTCCGCCTCTGGTCCGAAATATGCCACATCTGCGATCTTGAGCGATCTCATATACCCCTCGGCTTTCTGGGCGATGAATCGAGGATCGCGCCAGTATCTCTCTCTGGTCACCGGATCATGAACGTCGCAAATGAAGGAGGCGGTGGGTACCTTGCACACTGGGTCGATGAAGGCGGTGTTCTGGTCCGGCATCAGGAGCATGTCGCTTTCCTGTATCTCGGCGAACCCTCTGATGCTGGACCCATCGAACCCGATGCCACCTGTGAGCACGTCAGCACTGAACCTCTGCGCAGGGATCGATATGTGCTGGAGTGTGCCCGGTAGGTCTGTGAATTTGAAGTCCACGATCTTGACTTCACCAGACGCGCAGAGATCCTGAATCTCCGACAGCTTGGTCCTGTCCTTCTCCTTTCTGATCTCCTTTAAGGAACCCCTTCCTCCGAACACGTCTCTTCACTTCCTGTCACTGGTATTGTTCCCGTTTCGGTCTTCAGCATTCCGCCTATCCCAGGTATTCTCTTCACGATGTCACTCAGTTTCACACCTGTCAGAGACTCGACGACGGTCGGAAGCTGAGCAAGGATCTGTGTTATGTCCCCCGTGATCCTGTTCGCACCAGCGGACTTTCCGTCGTTCGAGACTATCACTATTTTCTCCGTCTTCGCGAGCGGCGCGGCCACGGCTTCCGCCATCTTTGGCAGCACGTCGACGAACATCGAGGTTATCGCGGCTTCGTTGTACTCACCCCATGCCTCAGCCTTCTTCTGCATCGTCTCCGCTTCAGAGAATCCCTTTTGTTTTATTATTTCGGCCTCCGCGAGACCCGTCGCCCTTATTGATTCTGCCATTCCACCAGCTTCCTCCGTCAGCCTGTATCTCTCGGCCTCTGACAGGATCTCGATCTTCTTCTTCTCGGCCTCGGCTGGCTTGACGACTTCAGCAAACAGCTCCTTTTCCTTCCTGGTGATCTCCTTCTCAGCGAGTTCGGTCGAAAGCTCCTTTTCGACAATGCCCACCTTGATCTCTTCCTCTTTCACCAATTGCTCGGTCTTGAACTTCTGCAGGTCATAGGACAGATCCGAGATTGCCTTCTTCTGGGCAATCTCCGATTCGTACTCGGCTCTCCTCATCTCGAAGTCCCTTCTCGACAGCTCGATCTTGATGTCCGCCTGGTATCGTACCGTTTTCGCCTCCTCGTCCGCTCTTGCCTCCCCTATCAGAGCGTCCCTCTTCACCTGGGCTATTTTGGGGCGACCTAGCGCATCCAGATATCCCTGCGAGTCTGTTACGCTCTTGATCGTCAGCGATATGATCTCGAGTCCCATCTTGCCAAGGTCCAGGCTAGATGCGATCTTGACCTTGTCCGCGAGGTCCCTCCTCTTTTGGTATATCTCCTCCGGTGTGAGCGCGCTTATCGTTGCCCTCATGTAACCTTCTATCACCTGGAGGGCCGTCTTCATGATGTCGTCCTTTGATCGCGATAGGAAGTGCTCGGCGGCCGTCATGACAGATTGATCGTCGCCTTTGATCTTGACCTGGGTTGTTGCCTCAACCGATATCGGAACGCCGTGAACAGAATAGACTTCTGGGGTTCGTACGTCGAGGTTCATCAACTCGAGGGACATCCGACGCACCTGCTCTTTTACAGGCCAGACGAAAGTTCCACCTCCCTTGATGACCCTATAACCGACCATCTTCTTTGCTGTCGCATCGGCGACCTTGTGCTTTCTACCAGATATTATCAATACCTCGTTCGGCCCGCATTTGGTATAGCGTGCTGCCCATATCATGAACAGAAGGGCAAGAACTCCCACTATGGTTCCAAGAATTTCGTATTCATACATCTCTACGACCTCCTCTTCTCAACCACTACTGATGTAGTACTCTGGACCAACCCCTCTTCCTTCAACCTCTCGGCCACGTTGTTCCTGAGTTGCTCTCGATCCTGACCGAAGTATATCCTCGGTCTGTCCGCGGCGAGGTGCTCTTCTCCGATCTTGTAGACCGAGATCTCGCACCTCTGACCCAGGCTCTCGTATTTCAGGCATACGTCTTCCTTGAGGATCGTCTTGTGCAACTCCTTCCAGAAGTCGTCCTTCACATGGTTCAGAAATAAAGAATAGGGGGAGAAGATCGATCTGTTTGACATCAGGTAAGAGGAAACCTCCTTTCGAAGGGCCACCAGCTCCTCAATCTTGAAGAACTTCGAAGGTTTGTCTATGAGGTCGAAGTTCAACATCGTAGTCCCTGATTTCTCGTGGGAGAATATTGGGAGCCACACCTTCTTCCTGATGTCCTGGAATATGAATGCCGGTGGGTAGAGCTTCAGGTCAGCCCACAGGAATATGCTGACCCTGAGTTCATCCTCGTTCTTGATCACCTTCGTTGAAATCAACTGTCTGCTGAGCTTCCGGTAGACTTCCCCAACGTCTTCCCCGGTTACCTTAATGCCTCCTTCCTCGAGCTTCAGTTTCTCTCCTACCAGGAAGACTGGGATCCTGCTGTTGTTCGGAAGCGTGATCGAGTAGTACGGAAGGGTCCTATGATCGACCAGAGTCTCTATGGCATCCTCCACTGCCATCGCGAGGGTCTGAAGGTTGCCCTTCTCAATCCTGAACCCACCGATGTCAGCGTAGTAGATCTCCTTCAGGATCGGGTGCGACCCATTGGGTCTCCAGTAGACAGGGATGGATGCCGTTCTCCCTTCTGCAACATCGTCGAGGTCGATCTTGAGAAAGTACCTTGGCGTTCCATGTCCAGTCTCATAATTCAAGTTGTTGCAAAGCTCGACCGGGAACTTCAAAGTGCCTCCTCTCCCTTTTCTCCAGTTCTCACCCGCACGACCTCCACGATCGGAGTGATGAAGATGATACCATCCCCGACGCTCCCTGTCCAAGCGGCTTTCAGTATCTCGTGAGCGACCGCCTCGGCATTCTGATCGCTGACCACCGTCTCGAGTCTGATCCGCGGTATCAAATGGACGGCGTACTCCGAAGCTCTCCATTGTTGCTTGAATTCCTTCTGCTCGCCGCTCCCCAATACCTCGATAACATTCATGCTCGGTACGCCGATGCTTTCGAGCGCGTCCCTCACGTCATTGAGCTTCTCGCGTCTGATTACTGCCTCAACTTTCTTCATCACGAGCCTCCCTTCGATGTCCTGCTGGAAATCGACGTGACAGAATGAACTCCGTCTTCGCCCAGGACCGTGGGGCCTTCCTCACCAGTTCGTATGCGAACGGCATTCTCTACCGGCAGCACGAACAACTTACCATCACCAATCTCTCCAGTTCGAGCCGCTCCACATATTCCCTCGATTATCCGTTCGACGTCCTTGTCATTGACGACCACTTCCACCTTGGTCTTCGGGAGCATGTCGACCCGATAGGTTCCAGCACGGTGTGAGAATTCCAATCCCTTCTGTTGCCCTCTGCCCTTCACCTCGTAGGAGGTCAGACCCATTATCCCCAACTCGTCAAGGGCCAACCTGACTTGGTTGAACTTCTCCGTCCTGATTATCGCTTCGATTTTCTTC
>JBGOWR010000074.1:0-4613 GCA_041478695.1 Thermoplasmata archaeon
CAAGAGCAGGACAGGTCAGAGAGGTGTGTCAATTCCTAACGACGTCGCGCTCTGCGAGAGATGCAGGGCGGAGCTTTTTGAAAAGGGGAACAGGCGCCATATGTACCCTTTCATCAACTGCACTGATTGTGGTGCCAGGTTCACGGTGATAGGAGATCTCCCATTCGATAGAATCAACACATCGATGGAAGCATTCGAGATGTGTGAGGAATGCAGGACAGAATACGAACACCCTTCTGACCTCAGATTCCATCACCAGACGATATCGTGCCCAAAATGCGGTCCTCGCTACTACTTCCTGGACAGGGATAGAAAGAGGATCGAAGGCGATCCGATAAGATCGTTCGCTGAACAGATGCACAAAGGCGCCATCGGCGTCGCCAAAAGCTGGGGAGGGATGCACATATGCTGCAATATCAAGACGCTCCCAAGACTGAGGCGATGGTACGACAGAAAAGAGAAACCGTTCGCGGTCATGTTCCGTGACCTGTCTGCCTTGGAGAGCTACGCGGAACCATCGGACTTCGAAAGGCGGCTTCTGACCTCTCCGAACAGACCGGTGGTGTTGATAAGAAAAAAGGATTCCTCCATCACCGAGCTAATTTCCCCAGGCCTTGGGAGCGTCGGCGCTTTTCTTCCATACACAGCGATGCACCATATCTTGTTCCATCACTTGCCAGAGGACGCGCTGGTCATGACCTCTGCCAATGTTCCGGGTCAACCGATGATGCTCAGGGACGAGGACGCGCTCTCGCTTAACGCGGAATGCTACCTATTGCATGATAGAGAAATAGTCAACCGTTGCGATGATTCGGTCTTGAGAACATTCGACGACAAGACCTACTTCCTTAGGAAATCGAGAGGTCATATCCCCTCTGGCATAGACTTGCCGATCAACGGTGATGCTGTTGGCCTCGGGGCTCAAGAGAACATCACTGGCACTGTCGGACATAATGGAAAGTTGTTCCAAACCCAGCATATAGGAGACGGAAGTTCCGCAGGCGTGATCGAGTTCCTGGAATCCTCTCTGAAATACCAAAAGAAACTGCTGGGCGTGAATGCGGTGCAAGCGATCGGGGTCGATCTGCATCCTGGATACTCCACCAGGAGACTCGGACGAAAGCTGGCGGGGGAGTGGGGCTCGAATCTGATTGAGGTGCAACATCACTGGGCCCATGCAGCATCACTAATGGTGGACGCGCATCTCAACGAGGTTGTCGCCTTGACGCTAGATGGAACTGGATACGGGGATGATGGAACATCATGGGGAGGGGAGGTGCTCCGTGCTGACTTCGATGGATTTGAGCGGGTAGGACATCTCCAGAACATTCCCTTGCTGGGCGGGGAGATGGCGGTCAAGGAACCCAGGAGGCTTGTTTTCGCGATCTCCGAGCTGGTCGGATCAAAGACAGACTACTACGATGAAAAGGAAGCAGAGATCCTCAGGAAGATGATCCGGAGAAGCCCGGTCACCTCAAGCTTTGGAAGAGTCCTCGACGCCCTTTCATGTTACTTCGACATCTGTTGCGCGCGAACCTATGATGGAGAGCCCGCGATGAAACTCGAAAGACATATGGATGAAGGAAAGAGGACGTTCGAATTCGACGTGCAGAGGGACGCTGATACCATTCTTACGTTGCCTCTCTTCGAACAGCTCTTCAAGATGAACGACAGACCTGTTGACGCAATCCACAGCTTCGTCTACGCCCTGCTTTCGGGATTGGTGGACATCGCATGCGATGAAGCGGACGATAGCGGTCTCGAAACGATTGGACTGACAGGAGGCGTCTCATATAATTACACGGTGTCCAAGATAACGAGGCAGCTTGTGACGGAGAAAGGGTTCGAGTTCGTTTGTCACGACAACATACCGAACGGGGACGGGGGAATATCGACTGGACAATGTGCGATCGCACTCAGTTCTGAAGTCGGCTGAGGAACACCAGCGCTCCTCGCATCTCTTTTAGTCTCTGAATGTCATTCGGCAGACATGTGCGTCTTGGCAGATCACGAGATTCTCGACCACATCAAATCCGGGAAATTGGAGATATCCGAGTTCTCGATGGAATCACTGACCCCTAATGGGTATGACCTGAGGATCTCCCAGATATCGATTTCGAGCCCTAAAGACTCATGGAACGAAGGAGTGGCAAAGATCCCGCCGCAGAAGATGTTCTTTGTTTCGACTCTCGAACGAGTGAGACTGCCGGACCAGATCGCGGCCCAGCTTTGGACGAGGACCACCTGGATAAGAAAAGGCATCATCGTCGGTCTCGGAAAGGTCGATGCCGGTTTTCACGGATCGCTCACCTTCACCGCCTTCAACGCATCCGACACCAGCGTGGAGATACCGATCGGCGCACGCTTCGTCCAGATAGTCTTCGAGAGAATGAGCAGCCCCGCATCGCTGACATATGAGAAGAGAAGTGGACACTATCAAGGACAAAGCGGCATAACCCTAGCTCCCGTTGAGAAGAATGATGTCGGTAGAGAAGACGCTCGCTGATGGAGAGTAGGTCTTCAGCTCCTCGATCCGAGCCATCTCGACCTTCTTCCCGATCTCCTCCGCCCGAGCCGTCACCTCTCCTAGCGTATCGTGATATGATGACCTCTCGGACACGAAGTAGAAATGAATCGTGCCTCCGATTTTCAATTGCCGCAAGGCTTCTGGGATGAACTCCAGAGCAGAATGAGGGAGGTTCATGATGATCCTGTCAGATGGTGGAAGGGTGGGGATGATCATACGCGCGTCGCCCCATATGGGGACAACATTCTTGACCCTGTTCATTGCGATGTTGGTTCTCAGGAATTCTACAGCATCCATGTTCACATCGATCGCATAGACGATCTTTGGCTCGGCATGCTTGGCAATCATTATCGAGAACGGGCCGACGCCCGCAAACATGTCCGTGACCACCTCCCCCTTTGAGACAAGGGATGCGATTCTCTCGCGCTCTGAAGCCAACCTCGGATTGAAATAAGCCTTGCGCAGGTCGACCTTAAGCCTGAGACCGCTCTCGATATGCACTGTCTCGGTCGAATCGTCTCCCGAAATGACCTCCAGGTCCCTCACTCTCATTTCCCCCTTCACACCTCTATCCAACGCGACAGTTCGCAGTCGCGGATGTGTGGAGAGGAGTGCATTGCCGATCATCTCTCGGTAAGGTGTCAGTTGATCGACCAGGCGTATGACAACTATGTCCCCGATCACGTCGAAGGAAGTTGGCAAAAGAGCTACTAGATCGGTTGAGATGTCGACCCTCTTCCGATAATCGACTATTTTCGGTGTTCGCTCCTCCAGATCCTCCTCAACGAATTCGTATTCGAAATCGACATCCAAAGCCACAAGATCTGAAGCAATTATGGGAATGATGACAGCGGTTCCCTCTCTCTTGATCTTGAGGGACTTGTCGAACTGTCCGAGCTGTAAAAGCTTTTTACGCATCGATTCCCCTCTATCCTTCGAGACCTTCACGCACCAGGAACGCACGGTGATGCATTGGGTGAATTGATATTTGTTGGTTTAGGACTAGGAGGAACGGAGGACATGACTCTGAGAGCTCTAAAGGTCCTGAAGAACTGCGATCAGGTGTTCGCCGAGTTCTACACATCGAGGATGATCGATTCGACGATTCCAGATCTGGAGAAGCTGATCGAGAAGAAGATCATTTTACTCACGAGAGGAGATGTCGAAGAAGGGGACGTCATCATCGATGCTGCGAAAAAAGGCGTCGTGGCCTTCATTACCGCAGGCGATCCGATGGTGGCCACGACCCATGTCGAGATCAGATTGAGAGCCGACAAAGCCGAGGTTCCGACCAGATTGGTCCACGGCGCTTCCATACAGACTGCTTGCGCCACTGCCTTCGGTCTGCAGCCCTACAAGTTCGGGAGGACCGTCACTCTACCCTTCCCTGAGGAGGGCTTTCGACCTTCCAGTCCCTATGACAATGTGCTTGACAATAAGAACAGGGGACTGCACACTCTGGTCCTATTAGACATAAAAGAGCATGAAGGAAGATACATGAGTGCACAGGATGGGGTCCGATGCCTGATGGAGGCTGAGGAGAGAATAGGCAAGGGTCTCATTGACAGCAGAACGCTGATCTGCGCAGGAGCTAGAATCGGTTCGAATACAGAGAGAATCGAAGCTGGATATCCAGATCACATACTCACTTTAGATCTAGGCCCGCCCCTCCATGCTCTCATTGTTCCCGGGAAACTGCATTTCATTGAGGCGGACGCCCTTGTCAGATTCGCGAGAGCTCCAGCAGAGATTTTGATCGAGTGCTAGAGGAATCATGACCCCGGTTCTTGGATGTCAACCACTAGAATACATCTGATGCCACTCCGACCAGCAGAGTGATTCTCAACCTGTCCTGTAAGGACGAGTCCGCACTTCCCGAATAAAGCAACTTTGCGTTGGGCAAGCGATACGAAACATCTCCAATTACTTTTTGGACCGTGGATTGGGTGATATCGGACGAGGAGACTATGACCATTGCAACTCCGACCCTTGACAGATCGAAGTTGAACCAAGGCGAGGAGAAGGCCTCATCTACGGCCTTCAACTCTCGCTCATCTCCCTCTCCCATCCCGATTCCCACCCTAGC
>JBGOWR010000075.1:0-4550 GCA_041478695.1 Thermoplasmata archaeon
GGAGATCAGGGCGTCAGTCGATTCCTATCTCTCGGAAAGAGGATAGCCTCCCTTATATTTGGAAGGCCTAGCATCTTCTGCACGAATCGTTCCACCCCGAGCCCCCAACCGCCATGCGGAGGCATGCCATATGCGAATGCGTCCAGGTAGAATTTGAAGGAAGATATGTCGAGACCTTTCTTCTCCATTCTTCGAACAAGCAAGTCGTATCGATGTTCTCTCTGGCCACCCGATGCGATCTCCTGTCCCAAGTAGTCTAGATCAAAGGAATGCGAGAAGAGAGTACCCTCCTTCTCCATGATGTAGAAAGGTTTGGAACCCTCGGGATATTCAACTATCCAATACATGTCGTATCCCTTCGATTTCATTATCTCTCCGAGGGTTCTCTCGTCCTCGGTGCCCAGGTCCTCCCCTTCGCTAATCTGTCTGCCCTCGGAGGAAAGTAGTTCGATGACACTGGAATACGTCAAAATGGGAAAAGGGGTCTTTGGAACGTCGATATGTATCCCTAGAGTCTCAAGCTGCTTTGTTCCATTTTGCAGGACACCTTTGATGGCGTGGAGCACGCATCCTTCAATCACGTTCATGACGTCCCATTGTGAGGAAATGAATGCCATCTCTCCATCGAAGCTGATGAACTCGGACACATGCCTAACTGTGTCGGATGGTTCGGCCCTGAATGCAGGACCAATCTCGTACACTCTATCAAGACCGGTCGACATTAGTATCTGTTTGTACAACTGGGGACTCTGAGCCAAGTAAGCTGATTTGTCGAAATACTTGACCTCGAACAATGAAGCTCCCCCTTCAGCTCCCGATGCTACTATTTTCGGAGTGAAGACTTCTACAAAACCTTTTTCCCCCAGGTATCTACCTATCAGATCCAAAACGAGAGATTTGACCTCGAAAATTGCCCTTACCTCGGATTTTCTCAAGTCCATGAATCGGTTGTTGAATCTCGTCTCAACTTCCACCCCTACCTTGTCGACTACGCCCAATGGAAGAGGGGAGGCCGCTCTGCTAAGGACCTCCACGGCATTCGGCAAGATCTCAAACCCCATCTTCGCTTGCTTGCTTTCCTTCACGATCCCCGAGATCCCAACCACAGATTCTCTCGGAATAGATGTCAGTATCTCGAATACTTCTGCGGGTACTTTCTTCTTTGGAACGGCAATTTGCAGGACCCCATGATGGTCTCGCAGTATTACGAAGGAAATCCCCCCAAGATTCCTGACATCCTGCACCCAACCCTGGACAGTGACCTCTCTCTCATAATCTTCTTTAGTGACCGTAAGGGAATTTCGCATCGGGATGTTCTCACTCATTCGTGCACCACCGTCCAGAATTGACAGAGTACGTATTTAAGTCATAGTGATATTGGACTTGAAGTCCGACCTACTAGGAATCCATTTCGCAGATGATGCGGCTAGTCGCATCGATTTCCAAGTTCGACCTTCCGTATGTTAGCTGTCAGTTACCGAAAGAAATAAGATAGAATTGCTAGATAGCGGGACCTATGTCTCCAAAGGTCGACATAGACAGAGAGGAGTGCACTGGATGCGGCTTATGTTATAATGATGAATGTCCAGAGGTTTTCATGGAGGGCGAATCGGGCATCTCTGATGTCAAAGAGGAATTCAGAGAAGGAGAACCCGGACAAGGTAAGATACCTGAGAACCTGAGAGGTTGCGCGGAAAAGGCGGCTGATGCCTGTCCCGTAAGCGCGATAGCGGTACTAGAGGATTGAACGGAGTTTTTCTGGCTGAGCATGCAGTAGATCTTTTCACAGCTAGTCTACTGCAGAATACAGAACCACTTGGAATCATGATTAGGACAGCACGGCCCTGTCTGATCGTTTGTTCTCAGAGCGAAAATCCGGATACGCTTGTTCTGTCGTTCTGGATGATATGCCCGCGTCAAATGTTTTATATGGACACTTGCATTTACAGACTGTTCAGGATTGGGGAAATTCATGTCAGAAAGAGTGACTGTCTCTGTAATCAAAGCAGATGTCGGATCGGTTGCTGGACATTCTCGCCCTCATCCGCGAATGCTTGCGAAGTGTGAGGAAGTCCTAAGGGATGGTGCCAGGAGCGGTACGATCTTGGACTTCTACGTCACGAGGGTCGGAGACGATGTCAACCTCTATATGACGCACAGTCTTGGCGAGAACAACAAGGACGTTCATGGTCTCGCTTGGGAAGCATTCATGGCCGCGACAAAAATCGCCAAGGAGATGAAGCTTTATGCTGCCGGTCAGGACATACTCACTGATGCGTTCAGCGGGAACGTCAGGGGCGCAGGTCCAGGTGCAGCAGAGATAGAGTTCAAGGAAAGGGGCGCAGAACCGGTCCTTTTCTTCATGGCCGACAAGACCGAGCCTTCATCGTTTTCGCTTCCACTGTCTCGAATCTTCATGGACCCATTCACTACAACGGGATTGGTCATTGACCCTAGGGCACATGAAGGCTTCAAGTTCGAGATAGTTGATGTCCGCGATTCAAAAAGGATAATAATGTCCGCCCCGGAAGAGAGCTACGATATGCTCAGCCTATTGGGCGATACGACAAGATATGCGATAAAGAGGATATTCAGCAAGAACGACGACCTTGGGCAGGCATCTGTCGTCAGCACGGAGAAGCTGAACATTTCGGCAGGAAAGTATGTCGGAAAAGACGATCCCGTCATGATTGTAAGGTGCCAGAGCGGATTTCCAGCAGTCGGCGAGGTTCTTCAACCTTTCATGTTCCCACAACTTGTTGCAGGATGGATGCGAGGGTCCCATAATGGTGCCTTCTATCCGTGCTCGGTGGATGATTCCGATCCATCTTATTTCGACGGCCCGCCTCGAATTGTATGCCTAGGATTCCAGATCAGCCACGGGAGATTCCAGGGTCTGGAGGATCCTGGTTCTCCGTCAGGTGTGCATCGACCGATAGACTACTTTGCCGGGAGCGTCTGGGACGAAGCAAGGAGAAGATCCGCGAAGGTGAACATATATATCAGAGGTCATGGTCCTTTCATGCCTGCCATACTATCTCCGGAAGAAATGGAGTACACGACGAGACCGGCAGTCTTGAAGAAGCTCCGTGAAAGGATGGAAGACATTGAGTAAGATCTCTACCCCGGTCGTGATTGTCAACTTCAAATCGTATCCTGAGGTGGAAGGTCAAAGAGCTCTTGCCTTGGCGATATCCTGTGAAGAAGTTTCGAGAGAATCGGGGGTGTGCATTGCAGCGTGTCCGCCACTCGTGGAACTTTCAAGAGTGGCATCCTCGGTGAACATTCCGGTTCTTGCTCAGCACACAGATCCCATGAGGCCGGGATCCTGGACTGGCTGGACGACTCCGGAAGCGGCGAAGGCCGCTGGTGCTGTAGGCACCCTCCTCAATCATTCGGAGCACAAAATGATGATATCAGAGATCTCGATCGCTGTGAATCTCTGCCGATCCGTGGGCCTCCAGACCGTGGTTTGTGCCGACTCGGTCGAAACCGCAGAAGCTTGCGCATTGTTGAAGCCAGATTTCATTGCGATCGAGCCACCGGAGCTGATTGGAGGAGAGGTTTCCGTCACGAATGCGAAACCGGAGATCGTTGAAAGGACGGTCCGTGCGGTCCGCCAAATTGATGATGGCATTCCTGTGTTATGCGGGGCTGGAGTCAAGACGGGCGCGGATGTGAAACGGGCGATCGAACTTGGTACGAGAGGGGTCTTGCTTGCTTCGGGGATAGTCAAATCGATGGATGTCAAGAAAAGCCTGATTTCTCTTGTCGGCAATATCTAGTCGTCCGGACGACAAAGGTCTCTGGCAGCATCGTTGCAGAAGTCCAGTGTCACATCCCAATAGACTCACTGTACACTGCCTCCTTAATTGCACAATGCTGTCTTCTGGGATCGATGAGAGGCCAGTGTCGCCTTCTAATCATTGCTCTCCTCCCCTTTATCCAAATGGGCCTCTCATCACCCTTCGATCTCTGCGAATCTATTGACAATCGGGACTTTACTATTTCCGTTGACTCAGAAGTAACCGGACCAAGAATGATGGAGTCCATAATGGTTCAAGACTCGAGTAACAAATCTCAAAACACGTCATTGTCTGAACCGCATGACTTTCTTCGAATAGCTAGTCTGTGTCCTTCTTTCGGAGTCGAATACGTCGTCCTGAGAAACGCGGGTGGGAAAATCGTGGAAATCAAAGGCTGCAGTATATCGGATGGAGAAGGAGAAGTGACCATCACCGCAAACCATTCATTGCAGCCTGGTCAGGAATTGTACCTGTGTTCCAATCTCTCTCTCCTTCGGAAGGTCTATCCCAATGAGTCCGCTTACTCCATCCACTCGAACGCTACGAGCATTTCTGGACGATACGTTTTGGCGGACGAGGGAGATGAGGCCATTCTTACCGGATTGGATGGAGAAGTGATTGATGTCGTGATCTATGGCGACTCGGATTACTCAGGTGCAGGATGGACTGGGAAGTCGATCAAGAAACCCACAAAGGGGCACGAGATTCACAGAAAGTCGAACGACATCACGTTAGATACGAATA
>JBGOWR010000178.1:0-2834 GCA_041478695.1 Thermoplasmata archaeon
CACGATTTCGGGATTCGCCGATCTTGGAGGTCCGATCTCCACGGTCACAGCAAATCCCTCCGCGGTCAGGACCCTCTCAAGGTTGCTTCCAGCTATCAGTTGATTCCCTCCTTCGTCTCCTTTTCCTCTGGGGTCAGGACAGCTTCGGGTCGGACAATCTTTCTCGGTCCTCCGCTTCTGCTAGGTATCCAGTTCTTCGGAGGGATTATCTTCTCCATCAGGTCCAGCCTACCCAGTCTACTGAGACTATGATAGATCTGTTCCCATGCGCACGGCGTCTCAGGATTGACCTCGCATTTGCCGTTCTGTGACCCTCCGCATGGACCATTTAGTAGGCTCTTCGCACATCTGACGATAGGACATATCCCTCCAGTGAGATGGAGGACGCAATCCCCGCATCCGCCGCACTTCTCGAGGAAGACTCCCTGCTCGTCAGGTGCACCCATGTTCGATGTGTTCAGACCAGGGAGAATCCTCTTGTCAGGATAGAGTTCCTGCATCGTCTGCGCCCCAACGCCGCAAGCGATCGAGACTACGGCATCCATGTCCTGAACGCTCTGGTGCATCTCTCGGACCCATTCTTTCTCACATTGCCTCTCAACGGTATACTCTGAGACCTCCCAGCCTTTCGAATTCAAATCAGAGAACAGGCGAAGGGATTCGGCCAGCAACCCCACCTCCTTCTCTCCTCCCACAAGGCATATCGCTACGCACGACTTGCATCCAGCAACGAGGATTCTCTTGCATCCTTCAACGTTCTCGAATAACTCGCTCAGGGGTTTCTTGTCGGCGACTATCACATGCGCACCTTCCTTATCGGATTTGGCCCAAGCACGCTCACTCTGGATACCATTTCGTCGACTATCTCTGGGAATTTCCATCCTTGGTTCGAAGCAACGTTGAATACCTCCACTCTTTCCTTCTCGATGCCAATCTCGTCGAGAAGGTGCCTTGCGTGTTCGACCCTTTTTCTCGCCTCGAAATTGCCGTATTCGAAGTTGCAGTTCCTCTCCAGGCATCCTGCGACAAATACTGCGTCAGCTCCGTTTCTAATCGCCCTTAGAATGTGGATCACATCGATCCTTCCTACGCAAGGGATTCTAATTATCATGACATCTGGTGAGTAGCGAAGGTGTGAGGCACCTGCAAGATCGGCGGAGGAGTATCCCCCATAGCTGCAACAATACCCGACGATACTGAGGTTAGCCCTCATCTTGTCCCCCCTTTATCATCGCGGACGACTGTGCGTCGATCTGATCGTCCGTATAGCTGTACATCTCTATCGCCTTGCTGGGGCAAATGCCAACGCATATCCCGCAGCCTTGGCAGGTCTGGATGTCTATCTCTGCTTTACTCTCGTCGTTGACGAACGGGGCAGTGTACGGACAGCTTCGGATGCATGTCAGGCACACGCAGCATTTCTCTGGATCGATCTCTGCGATTGCCCCGCCAATCTCAATGTATCTCTTCTTCACGACCGAGAGTGCCATTGTGGCGGCGGCCGATGCCTCGATCATCATCTCAGAAACGAGTCTGGGGCCGGCTGCTCCGCCACAGACAAAAACGCCCTCTCTCAGTGTCGATGTGGGCTCAAGCCTGACCTGGGTTCTCCTGAAGAGACCATTTTTTTCTATCGGAATCCCAAAGATCCTCGCCCTTTTCTGGTTGTTCGGAAGTGAGACCAGGCCGCTGAGAACGACTACGTCAGCAGCTAGAATCAACCTGGAGTCTGAGCATGGATCATTCACAAGCACCCTTAGGTCCCCTTCGCGTTCGATGATCGGTTCTTCATCATATCGTACGAATCTGATACCGTGCTCCTGGGCCTTTCTGTAATCGAGTTCGTACATGCCGTCGGCTCTGATGTCTCCGCTCACTACTGTGATTTCAGCGGATGATGAGAGTTCCCTCATTCTCAAAGCGTCGGCTATCGCCCCGATGTGATCGCTCCTGGCGCATATCATTCCAGACGTCGGACTGCCTGGAAGAATGATCACAATCCTTTCTGGGTAAGGTGGTCGTTGAAGCGAATCACGGAACTCCTGATTCGTGACGACCCGTTCGTCTTCGATTCCCGGTCTTGGTGCGAACGTTGGTTCAAAGGCGAGTATGGTCGCTCCGCACCTGACATCTTCTTCCCCATCCAGAGTCTCAACAAGAGCTCGGAAATCACCTGGATGTCCCTGAAACTCTACAACATCGGACCCGGTCAGAATTCTCACTGAGCGATTTGATTTGAGCTGTCTCACAACTCTCATGACGGATTCCGCTGGTGCATCAAAGTAGACTCCCGCGGATGCGCACTCCTCCAGGCTTGGCGAGGGAGTGACAAATACCACCTTGCCTCCTTGTTCGGAGATACACGACACTGCGGTCAGCGCACTCAATCCGTCGCCCACCACCAGCACCTGCCTCGCCGAGATCGGGAGCTGCTCATACGGTGCCGGAAACAGAAGTCTGCATTTCGCGATGGCAGCATCGACGAGCATCTTCGCTTTTCTTGTGGCCTCAGGTCCGGAGTGCACGAACGCGCTCTGCTCTCTTATGTTCGCGATTTCGAACATGAACTGGTTCAGTCCCGCATCGGCAGCAACCCTTCTGAACAGTCTCTCATGGGTCCTTGGGCTGCATCCAGCTACGACGAATCTCCCAAGATTGTTGTCTTTGATCGCCTTCCTGATCCCTTCCCGTCCGTTTGCAGAGCATGGAAAATCCATGACCTCGACGAACGCCACCGATCCTAGGGAAGAGGTGTGGGCCGCGACCGCGTCCACATCGACGACTCGATCGACAGCCCCTCCGCATCTGCAGATGAACGCCCCGATCCGTTCACC
>JBGOWR010000085.1:0-4386 GCA_041478695.1 Thermoplasmata archaeon
ACCTATGGGCTCGCCCAGGCTCACGGAGTGCAGGACGCATCTCACGTGAAGGACAAATTGACTGAGATGGTGCACCTGGCAGAGACGCTATATTGCGGCTCAGTAGCATGCTCGAGCGAGGGAAAAGCGACGAAATCTGGTGCCTACCTGGTCGATCCGCTCTTGGCGAACGTGACGAAGCACAACGTGACCAGATTCATCTATGAGATCGGGAGACTTTCGCAAGACATCTCAGGCGGAATCGTCGCAACGTTGCCCTCCCAGAAGGATTTTCAGGATGAGAAGATTGGAAAGTATATTGAGAAATACTGCAAAGGCAAGGAGGGCGTGTCCGCTGAGGAGCGCGCTCGGTTGGTGAGACTCGTGGAGAACATCACGGGAGGGACCGCCTTGATAGAGTCGATGCACGGAGCGGGGTCTCCTCAGGCGCAAAGAGTCATGATCCTCAGGCAGTGCAATCTTCCCGCAAAGGCGGAATTCGCGAAAGTACTGGCGGGGATCAAAGAGGACGAGATGCTCAAGAAGATCCGAGGATAGTACCTATCTGGACCAGCACTCCCACGGATGGATGCAAGTTCGGGCATTTCCGAAACCATTATATCCGAAATATCCAATGGCCGCCCTTATGTGCGCTTTCATGTCTATGCATTTGGAAGATGAAGCGGAGAGGAAGATGGTAGGCTACATCCTCAAGGGAGAAGCCAATGTCGAGATAGTCTCCAAGAAGTGGGGACGCGTACCTGATGCCCACAAGGAATGGCTGTGGGGGAAAATCGAGACCAAGATCCAGGGAGACCCGAATACCACAGCAGAGCAGAAGACAAGACTCGTAGAGATTAAGAAGGCCCTGAAGATCTGATCGACCGGAAATTCTTCTTTTCTCCGTGGTTTTGAAACCATTTGTCTTCCATTTCATTCAGGCCCACAGGTAGTCGTGGATCAGAGCTGAAGCTGGAATCAACGTGATACTGAAGGGACCCTAGATTCTGGTCCCATCGACTCTTCGGCTTTGTTAAGAGATGCGACGGACTTTTCAACATAACAGCAGTAGAGTGTTTACGATCGATCGGATGAGACAGAACTGTGAACAAGAGCCTCAGAAGAAAAGAAAGAAACTAGGTGACTCTAAAGAAGCCACCTTTCGTTATGGTTTGATATCTAAGGTCTGACAGCGATCTTGCCTGGTGAGAGTCTTTTCTCTTGCCTGATGATCTGGTTCGGCAGGTCCTCAAGTGGGTGGATCTCAGCGCAGATGTCGCCGAAGGGTATGCCCATCTTCTTTGCCTTCACCATGACGGCGATTGCGGTCTTGTACTCAAACTTGGAGTATCCCCAGTCACCGAAGCAGTTGACTTCCTTGTTGCAGAAGTGCACGTGTGGGTTGACCGACGTCTCACCGGTGTTGGTGAAGTGGCCCATTTCTACGACGGTGCCGCCACGCCTCACGAGGTTCAAAGCCTCTGTGAACGCTGCGGGGACACCGGTCGCTTCGATCACGACGTCCGCTCCGATACCGTTCGTTAGCTCCATGACCTTCTCGATGCGGTCGTCAGTCGTCGGGTACTCCTTTATGTTGATCAGGTCGCTCGCACCCATCTTCTTGGCCTGTTCGAGCCTGCTTGGAACGATGTCGATGCCGATGATGTTGTTCATCCCATAAACGTTGTTCACAACTGTGTGGCATTGACCAATTGGTCCAAGTCCCTGTATTACGACGGTCTGTGACGGGTCAACTCCCTCCCCAGCGTATGCACAATCCGTCCCTCCAGACTGCGCTCTCTTGAAGGCTCTCGTGGCTACAGCAACCGGCTCTATCAAGACCATTTCTTCCTCAGTGAGGCCTTTCGGGAACTTGAACACCGGTAGGATCTCTGGGATGTAGACGTGTTCGGCGAATGCTCCCCAGAAGTGTGGTGGCTCAGTCGCCTTGTGTGGGCTGATGCCTACGACTTCCAGGTTCTGGCAGAGACTTTCCCTTCCGGGCAAGTTGTGGCAGAACCAACACTTACCGCACTTACCGAGGCAGGTAGCGATCAGATCGCCCTCCTCGAGTGGTTTTCCAGTATAGTCTTCTTTGACCCCTTTTCCGAGCTCTCTAATCGTTCCGAACCACTCGTGTCCAAGAAGCTGCGGTATGGGTACTGGCAATCTTCCGTAGATAATGTGGGTGTCCGTACCGCAAACGCCACAGAGCTTCACATCAGCCACGATTGCGCCAGGCTTAGCCTTTGGTATTGGGTAGTCCATCATTTTCAGACCCTCAGGCCCTCCTGTCTTCATCAAAACAAATGCTTTGGCCATATTATTCCTCCTGACCTCCTAATCCAATTCGACACTTAAGAATGTTTCGACATTACATGATTCGAGTGGTAAATTGGCAGGAAACATCAAGGGAAACAATACTTCTGGATGAGAAAAACGGGAAAGGCACAGAAAGATATGAAAATTGGCCCGAATCTGCAATCTTCTTGACCCTGTTCACTCACCTTTCTTAAGCTTCGAAGCGACATATTCCGCGAAATCCACGACCGGGAGGCACTTCGATGAATCGGAAAGGTTGGTCTTGCAGAACGGACAGGGTGTGACTACGAGCTTTGCTCCGGTGATCTTCGCTTCGTCCATTCTCGTCGCACCGACTCCAATGGCTGTCTCACCATAAGCTGACTTGACTCCTCCACCAGCACCACAACACATCGAGTTCTCTCTACAATGTTCCATTTCGACAAGAGTAGCGACCTTCCTTAGAACATTCCTCGGAGCGTCGTAAACGCCCATATGCTTGCCGAGATGACAGGGGTCGTGGTATGTCACCCTATCTCTGCTCTTCCTCAACTTCAACTTGCCTTCGTCAATAAGCTTGTCAACATACTGGGTTATGTGTAGGACCTCGATGTCCTCGACGCCGTACTCCTTCTTCATTGCCCTGAAGCATCCTGCGCAAGATGTGACGACCGTCTTCACTCCAGACCTCTTGAACTGCTCAACGTTATGCTCCCTGAGCTTGTCCGCCTCATCTACGAATCCAGTTCTTCTGAGAACGGAACCACAACACCACTCGTCCTCGCCGATGACCTTGTACTTGACACCAGCGGCATCAAGTATATCCATCGTGGCGATGACCGTGTCCGGACTTCTGAACGGAGCGGTGCATCCCATGAAATACAGGACGTCCGCGCCTTCAGTGTCCCGCCTGAACCTGTTCTTGCCGGCGTTCTTCTCGCCGTACGGGTTGTGCTCCTCCCTGATCCTCTGAAGAATCTTCTTGTGTTTTTCCGAGCTAAGACCCCTGTCCGCGAGCTCGGCCCTCGCAGCCTCGATCGTTTCCACGGTCTTCACGCCTGGGGGACAGTGCAGCTCACAGTCGCCGCAGGTTGTGCATGTGAAAAGCCTCTTAGCAAGACCCTCGTCCGGTTCGATCTCTCCCCTCATCATCGCCTTGATCGCCGTCATCCTGCCGCGCGCCGATGCCGAGTCCCACCCGATCTGCTTGAAGGAAGGGCAGTTCGCCTTGCAGAAACCACATCTTATGCAGTACTCGAGGGGCTCAGAATATTTCTCCAGGCGCCTGTAGGTTGTCATGTTCACGCCTCGAAGATCTTGTCGGGGTTCATGATGCCGTTCGGGTCCAGGGCGGATTTGATTCTTTTCATGATCTCGACGCCGACCAATCCGTGTTCCTTGGAGATCAACTTCTTCTTCTCAAGTCCGATGCCATGCTCTCCGGTGATCGTTCCGCTGAGCTGCATGGCCATCTCGTTGATCTCGTCATGAGCCTTGTGAGCTCTCTCTGACTCTCCAGGGATACGATGGTCCGCAAGTAGCAGTGAATGAAGATTCCCATCTCCAGCGTGACCGTAGGTCGAGATCTTTATCTCGTTCCTGTTGCCGATATCCTGGATCGCCTTGAGGGCAGCTGGGATTCCAGAGAGAGGGACGACTATGTCCGTAGCTATCGGGGAGGGTTTGAGCCTGGTGAATGTCGCGAACAGTCTCTTTCTGGCCATCCACATCGTCTCGAATTCGGTCGGACCTTTCGCAACATCGATGCCATCACAGCCCTCCTCCAAGGCTATTCTAGTGAATCGTTTCAGCGCTCTGTTCACCTCGGATCTGTCATCGCCGTCGAACTCAAGAAACAGCATCGCCTCGGCGGGTGGGAGATCGACATGCGCTTCTTCCCTCATTACCTGAAGGGCGATTGAATCCAGTAGTTCGATGGCTGCGGGAACGACGCCGGAAGCGATCGTTCTCGCAACGGTCGAGCCAGCGGCCTGAACACTGCTGTATTTCGCCCTCGCACCCAGCGTGACGCGAGGCACTGCCTTCAATTTCAATGTGATTTCCACGATCACACCGAGGGTTCCCTCGGACCGATTGAAGAGATGA
>JBGOWR010000174.1:0-2890 GCA_041478695.1 Thermoplasmata archaeon
CACATGACCATGACATCCGATCTCGCGCCGGAGGGACAGATGGCGCAGGCCTTCGGCATGTGGAACCTAGTGGCGGAGATAGGGGCTGTAATTTCGCCGGTACTGTCTGGCACGCTGAGGGACATGACCGGGAGCTGGACAACTGCGATCGTGTTCAACGCGATTCTCCTGGCGATAAGCGCGGTCTTGGTTGCCATGGTAAGGAGAAAGGGACCTCGCGTCGATTGACGGATACGGCGACATCGATTTTAAGCGCGAAGGCAGATTATTGTATTCGATGAAGATCGGGGCGGTCGGGGATGTTCACGGAAGGAAGTTCCTGGAGATCCTGAAGGAGCAGAGAAAGATAGAGCAATTGGAACTGTTGCTGCTCGCAGGTGACCTGACCGATAGCAACGATCTCGATCAGTTCGACCTGGCCATCGACGAACTAAGACGCCTTGGAGAGGCGCCGATGGTCGGGGTTTTCGGCAACGAGGAGTACGATGAGAGTCATCAAGAATACAGAAAGAGGAAGGATATCACATTTCTGGACGATGAAGCGATGACCTTTGAAAGGGAAGGGATGAAGGTGAAGATCGTCGGTACGACTGGTTCGCTTGACAGACCGACCTGGTGGCAGCGGACGAATCTGCCAGACATATGGAGACGCTACCAGCTCAGGATCGAGAAGGTCTCGCAGCTCCTGACAAGGGACGATGCGGACCTCCTGATCCTCCTCGCCCACTACGCGCTCACCTACAAGACCTTGGTGGGGGAGAAGGAAGATAGATACTCGGAGATGGGATCGAGAAGGTTCGAATCCATCATCCTGGAGACGGAGCCGGACATCGTCCTACACGCTCATGCCCATGGGGGAACGAGGACCGCGACGATACTCAAGGAGCAGAAAAGCCTGGAAGACTTCGGAAAGGAAACAAGGAAGATAACCGTGTACAACGTTTCCCTGCCTCTTACGAGATCGATCACTTGCCTCGACGCACGAAAGGAAGAGGGGGATCTGCACATTACGAGAATGGAGTGTGGTTGATACGAAGGATTTCGCAAGACTCGTGTTGGACGCGACCGCTCAGATACCAAAGGGAATGGTGTCGACCTATGGGGACATCGCGAACGCGCTGGGAGACGTTGCTTCGTCGAGGACCGTCGGAAAGATACTCGCGTGGAACCCGAGGCCGATAGTGGTCCCGTGCCACAGGGTCGTATACTCGAACGGAGAGGTCGGTTGGTACTCCGGGAAGGGAAAGGGCAACGAAAGGAAGACCGAGCTGCTCACGAAGGAGGGAGTGAGAATAAAGGATGGCAAGGTCCAAGATTTCGATGCGGTCAGATTCGCCGATTTCAAGGTCGAACCGATGCTCAAGGAGCTCAGGGAGGAGCAGGAGATCTTGAGGAGAAAGGTCATCGAGGATGATCGTTTCGGAGAACTGAGGTACGTGGCCGGAGTGGACGTTTCCTATGCCGATGATGATGCGTTCGCGGCCATGGTCGTCTACGACTGGACCAAGAATCGAATCGTAGAACGGATGACTATGAAGGGCAAAGCGGATTTTCCATATATACCATCCTATCTGGCTTTCAGAGAGATACCTGTGATCGCGGACCTCATCAAGGATCGGAAGGACACGATCTTCCTTATCGATGGCCAGGGAGTTCTCCATCCAAGGGGCCTCGGAATAGCCTCTCACATCGGGGTTGCCCTTGACGTACCGACGATAGGTGTGGCAAAGAGCCTACTGAGCGGAACGGTCGAGGACGACAAGCTGGGCGAATCGCCGATCAGGCTCGACGACCGCAAGCGAGGTTATTTTCTGAGAGGACCGGGGAGGCATCCACTTTACGTTTCAGTCGGACACAGGGTGTCCTTGGGTTCCGCGGTCGACATCTGTCGGAGATTTCTAGTGGAGAAAGGGCCCGACCCTATGCGAGAGGCCCATAGGCTCGCAAATAGCACAAGGAAGTCAGCCTTGGGGCCAGGAGAAGGAAAGGAATGAGGATCGCGGTTTTCGGAGCGGGCGCCCTCGGCAGCCTTGTCGGAGGGCTCCTGTCCACAAAGCACGATGTGACGCTGATTGGAAGAAGGCCTCACGTCGACGCCATCAATCTCAAAGGGCTTGAGATCTCGGGAATTGTAAATGAAGTGGTCTGGCCGTCTGCACGAACAGATGCGACGGGTCTCGAACCGCAAGACATAGTCCTCGTGACAGTGAAAGCATACGACACCCGAAAGGCAGCCACTGATATGTCGCCACTGGTAGGGAAGGGCACGATCGTGGTGTCGCTGCAGAACGGACTGGATAACATCAAGACATTATCTGACTTCTACGATCAAAGGACGGTTGGTGGTGTGACGTCCTGCGGGGCCACATATCTGAGCCCTGGCTGCGTCCGTTTCGCAGGCAAGGGAGATATGATCTTCGGTTCGACGACGGGGAGAAAGGATCTCGCGGAGTCTGTCTGCCTTGCCTTTAGCGGAGCCGACGTCCCATGTCAATTGACGAATGACATCATGGCAGAGGTCTGGATGAAGGTGATCGTGAATGCATCGATCAATCCGATCACTGCGCTCGTAAGGCGTGAGAACGCATGCATAGAGGAGAACGTCGAGCTGAAGGAACTGGCTAGGAGAGTCTGTGAGGAGGTCGTCCTGGTCGCGAAGGCGTCTGGAGTTCAATTGCCAAGATGTGACCCGTTCTCCAAAGTGATGGGCGTCGTGGCAGCTACGAGACTGAACAGATCAAGCATGCTGCAAGATGTCGAAGCGGGCAAGAGGACAGAGATAGACGAGATAACTGGTGCCGTGGTCAATGAGGCCAGTAGGTTTGGAATCGCGATACCGACGAATGAGACCCTTTGGAGGCTGGTGAAGTCCCTGGGGTCTATAAGATCA
>JBGOWR010000115.1:0-3813 GCA_041478695.1 Thermoplasmata archaeon
AGCGACTATCATAGCTACGATCGAATAACTTACTATGTTCTGAGCAAACGAGTTCTTGTGCTTGCCCATTAGCTCCTCGCTGTTGAGCAGGAGAATCAGAAACACGAGAGCAGCAGGCAGAAGAGTGACTGCTATAACTTGAACGAACAAGGTTATGAGGACGAGAGGCGCCTGCGGGATCAACACGACGATGCCGGCGGTGACGAGAGCGAAGAGGTAGAACCCGTAGAACCAAGGAGCCTCCTTGACCTTCTTGTTCAGCGAGTGGGCCCAACCGAAGACCTCTCCGACCGCCCATGAACTTGCAAGCGAAATGCATATGGCCCCGAGCAGACCGGCATTGAACAGACCGATGGCCAGGAACGTACCTACCCATGAGTTGGTGGGCATGATCGCCTCTGCCGCCTGTGCAGCACTCTCGATGGTCGTTCCACCTGGCTGATACAGCAGAGTGCCTGTCACAATTATCACGAATACAGCCACGGTGACCGTGAACACGGCACCTATCATGGTATCGAACTTGCCCCACGGGATATCTTTTTCCTTCATGCCCTTGTCCACTACGGAGCTCTGCTGGAAGAAGACCATCCACGGGGCTATCGTTGTCCCTATGTTGGCCATGAGAATGAAGAACAGTTCTCCGCTGAAGCCACCAGGGAAACCCGGGATCAATCCAGCCCCGAGCCTGCCAATATCGGGATGTACGAGAAAGGCGGCTGGAATATAGACAACGTTCAAAGCGCAGAATAGGAGCACGATCTTCTCCCACGTCCAGTATCGACCTTGCAGGACCATGACCATCATGAGGATGGCGACGATGATGACGGTGAGGAGAGGAGGAACGCCGAAGATGGAAAGTGCTGCGGTCATCCCGATGAACTCGGTGATCAGGGTCAGCCAGTTCACCAACCCCAGATCTACAAGAGAGAACCATCCCCAGAACGGTCCAAAGGCATCGAATATCGCCTCGGCGTGACCGCGCTTCGTGACGGCACCTAAACGCACCGTCATCTCCTGGATGAAATAGGCGACAGGGCCAAGTAGAATGAGAAACCAGATTAGACCGTATCCGTACTGAGCCCCGGTGGCCGCATATGTGGTGATGCCCCCGGCGTCGTTGTCGGCCACCATCACGATTATTCCTGGACCGGCAAGAATCAGATATATCTTGACCGTCTTGACGAATCTTCTATATCGGTAGAAGAGCGACGCCCAGAAGTCCATATCGAAATAGATGAAATATCTCAGATAAATATTTTCATTCTGCCTCTGAGGCAGCATTCTTCGTCGACAGATCTAGGAGAGAGCCTTCAAGACCTGATTCATCAGGCAGGAACGTGGCAATGGATTCGATATCCCTTTTCTGTTTCTTTCACATCGCTCTTCCCATCCAGCATTTGGCATTGGAACTAGCACGAACAATCTGTATGCGCGGGTCCAGTCGAACTCTTCACCGGGCAAGAAGAGGCGCACAGCAACATTCTTCGTATCTAGGAGGCCGCGTCTCGAGGCATCGTCACTAGGATCGTGCATTCCGCCCTCATGGCTATTCTCCGCTCTTGCTTCGCCAGGAAGCCATGTCTCTTCGCAGTCCAATCTCCTTCCATGACAATTACTTCGATCTTCCGTTGTGTCGCGAAATATACCAGATCACGGCCTGTCTCCCGCACGAGCAGTACCAATGGTCGAATTCGCCTCAGGAACGCACCTTCCCGTAGCGATTTGAACCAAGAGAGTTCCTTTTCTGCATCAACGAATGACTCGGGCTTGTATATGGAGTAGAGTGGTACGGATTGAGGAATCTCGATGATTTTCGCTGCTACAATGTCAACATCAGGGAAAATCGCATCCGCTGTGAGGGCTTCTGCCAGCTCGAATGGCCCTGAGTGAAACGTGCGGAGTACGGGAATGAGAATTCTCGGAGTACGATGCAATTGTGGCCCGGACGGTTCTGTGAGACCGCCAACTAGCACGACCTTCTTATGAGAGAACTCTTCGATCCATTTGATCTCTCTTATTGCACGCCGCTTCCCAGATAGAACGCCCGGTTCCACCGGTAGGACGATCGTATCTGAACCAGTCTCTTTCAGTATCTTATGCAGGGTGCTCACTATCGGCTGCATTTCCGAAGCTTCATCAGACAAGTGAACGTCCACGTACTCGTAGGATAAGTCCGCATCTTCAGCATACTTCTCGACTTGATCCTCCAGTCTCCTGAGCACCGAGTCTTCCATCTTAGCATCCATGATGCGCATGATTACCGTTCGGGACCCGGAGTGCTTGCCTACGTAGAGCGACATGGGTATTGCGCCTTCCTCCCACGACCGGATGAACATAGGAAGAACCACAGGAGCGGCACGCTCTGTGAACGGAACGTGACCTGTAATCTCGACACCTAACCCCTCCATCGATTCGGCAATAGCTGGGAGCGGTGCCAATCTTGGAGCAATGACTGGTCTCGAGGGCAAGACCACCTTGCGAAGGATATACTTACGGCCTTCCTCTAAAAGGAGCACGACAGGAGCGAAACTGTAGAGATACAGCCAGTCGATGGGCACAAGTGACGCTGTCGAAAAGGACGATTGCAAGAACGGAACGTATACTATCGCGAACAAGATCAGCACTTCAATAGCAACTGACCTGAGAAGCCACTTGTTTCGCTTAAGGCCAATTGAGAACGTAGACTCTACGTTGGTCCGCATAGCGAACAAAGTGCCCAGCTGTCCCGCCATGATCCCAGCCACCACGATTGTCGTACCCTTCAGGTAGACGGCCTGGTCCGCGATTGAGGACATGCCAAGGTTCCAGCCGGCCTGCGACCATGTTTGGAAACACCAGAACAGCGCAACGAGTCCTATGGGAATCCCAATGTACATCGATCTTGCCAAGGAGCCGAAGTTGAACAAGCGCGTCCCCCTGGGACGGGGCAGGCGTTCCATGATCCCTGGCTCTGGCGGCTCCAGTGTAAGGGACAGAGAGGGAGGGATCTCCATGATCAGGTCGATCGCAAGGACTCCGACGACCGCCAGGGGGAGAGGTGTCTGGAGAAGGACAAAGGCGATGAAAGCAACGAGTTCAGCCCAGTTATGGCTGAACACATAGACTATGAATTTCCTCAAGTTGTCGAAAACGCTGCGTCCTTCTTCGACTCCGTTGACTATCGACGCGAAGTTGTCGTCGAGAAGGACCATATCTGCTGATTCTCTAGCGACGTCGGTGCCGGAGATTCCCATCGCAATGCCGATGTCCGATTCCAACAAGGCTGGAGCATCGTTCACGCCGTCTCCTGTTACCGCGACCGTTTCTCCTTTCGTCCGAAGAAGACGAACAATCCTCAACTTCTGATCGGGAGTAATACGAGCGAATACGATCTCAGGGGTGTCGAGCAATTTCGACAACTCCTCATCAGACATCTGAGCAAGCTTGTAGCCAGTGACTACCGCACCTTCCGAAGAGGTGATGATGCCCACCCTCTTCGCGATCGCTTCAGCTGTGAGTTCGTGGTCCCCCGTGAGCATGATGACTCTTATCCCTGCGTTCCGAGCCTTCCGTACTGCCTCAGGAGTCTCGAATCGAGGAGGATCGTATATCGCCACCAAGCCAACGAAGGTGAGCTCTGTCTCAATCGCTGCGGATTCGTACTTCTTTGGCACTTCTGGAAGGGTTCGTACGGCTAAGGCCAGGACCCGAAAGGCCTCGCGAGCAAAGGCGTCGATCTGGAATCGTATTTGCCCCGTGATTTGTTCTGTCATGGGAACGACATTCTCTCCCCAGAATGCCATCGTGCACCGAGACAGAATTTCGAGGCCAGCG
>JBGOWR010000148.1:0-3267 GCA_041478695.1 Thermoplasmata archaeon
GGCGGAAGCTATATTCACCGGCACGCTCAACTGGAATGCTTACGATTCGAGCGCTGCACTAAGTCTGAGTAACCCTCCAGCAGGCACGATTCCGAAGACGATCTACATAATACAGAACATGCCCGCGTCGGGACTGGTCAGCGGAGGATATGAACGTATATTACTGCAGAATCCTAACCCGATGGTGGCATTGATGGGGACGATAGCTATTTTCTTCTTCGTCGCCTACGTAGAATCTGTCCGCATCGAATTGCCTTTGGCCCACGGGACCGCAAGAGGAGCCAGAGGAAGATATCCGATCAAGCTCATCTACGCCTCCAACATCCCAGTCATACTCATGGCGGCCGTATTGGCGAATGTCAGCATGTTCGCACTGCTCCTATATGGAAATCCAGCATTCAGTGGCATTCCGTTAATAGGCGGCCAGTCCTGGTTGGGGTACTATGAACCAGGTACTACCTATCCGTCGGGAGGACTGGCCTGGTATCTTTCTGCGCCGAGAGGCTTGAGCGACTGGTTGCTGCCGATCTTGAGCCCTGACAGTTATGGATACCTCGCCTCAGGACATGGTGCGCTCCAGGTCGGGATTCGTGTCCTCGCATACATGGGCGTGATGATCATCGGGTCGATAATCTTCGCCAAGTTCTGGATAGAGACGACGAACATGGGGCCTGAGGCCGTCGCAAAGCAGATAGAATCGAGCGGGCTGCAAATCCCAGGATTCAGGAGGGATCCGAGGGTTCTGAAGAGGGTCCTCGAAAGGTATATACCTGTGGTGACCGTGATGAGTGGTGCTATGGTAGGAGCATTGGCCGCTGGCGCGGACCTGATAGGCACTGTGGGAAATGCTAGCGGCACCGGTGTGTTGCTTGCCGTAGGCATCATGATCCAACTCTACGAAGCTATGGGCAAAGAGCAGATGATGGAGATGCACCCCGTACTGAGGCAGTTCTTTGGAGGTGAATGATAGTTGGCCGGCTCATCGCAACCTACGAACATGCCACGCCTTGCGACGATATTCATGTTCGTAATAGCGATATTCATCCTCTTCGACCAAACGCTCCGTAACGGCCTTGGGATGATCGTTGGCTACGGTCTTGAGCCTCTGATTGGATTTGGAGGCGGCTTCCCGGTCATGACTCTTTTCCTCAGCGGCATGATCATGACCGGAATGACGATAGTCATCAGGCATTTCTTCATCGACTATGTGGAGCAGGTCAAAAGCCAGAAGATCGTGGCAGCCTTCAACAAGGAGCTTCGTCAGGCTCGGGCGGAGAACAATACCTACAAGACAAAGAAGCTGACAGAACAGCAGGCCAAGATCCTTCAAAAATCGATGTCTGTGACAAGCTCACAATTGAAGATCCTGCCGATAACGCTTATAATCGTCATCCCTATATTCGCTTGGCTAGCCGTATTCATGACGCAGGTACCAAGCACCAACTTCTCCGTTCCCTGGTCTTTCAATAGCGATCTGAACGGCATATATGTGATGCCGAGTTGGATACTTTTATACTCACTTGCTAGCTTGCCATTCGGCCAGGTCCTTATGCGAACACTTCGCTACTTCGCTTTCAAGAAGCGGCTAGATGCGCTCAAGGCCGAGGGAAAATGAGGATCACGATAAGCGGTCCACCTGGATCGGGAAAGAGTACGGTCTGCAAGATGCTTTCAGATCGTCTCGGAATAGAATGCGTCATATCAGGCATGGTTTTCAGGGAAATGGCAAAGGAGCAAGGGCTGGACCTGGAGGAGTTCGGTAAGCTTGCCGAGCTTCAACCGAGGTTCGACAGGCTTCTCGATGAGAGAATGGTGAGAACAGCAAAGGAGAAGAAGAATGTCATTCTCGAGGGAAGACTGACCGCCTACATGCTGTCTCGGAACGGCATAAGAGCCACGAAGATTTTCTTACATGCGGACATCGACATCAGGGCGAAGAGGATCGCAGGGAGGGAGGGAATCGACGTTAGGGAGGCGAAAAGAAGAATCCTGGAACGCGAGGAATGCGAAGCGAGCAGATACAGAAACTTCTACGGGATCGACCTGTCGGATAAGAGCGTGTACGACCTCGTCATCGACACCACCAATCTTTCCCCGGAGCAGGTCGTCGACATCATCATCTCTCACCTGGAGGCCTAGAGTTGAAAAGGACGCTCATAAGAGAAAGGAGCCCGATCTCGACCAAGTGGGGAAAGCCACCATCTGAAAGAAGCGTAGATGAGATTCTCGACGCGGGAGTAATCAATCTTGACAAGCCTCAAGGACCTACATCTCACCAGGTGACCGCCTGGGTCAGAGACATTCTGGGAGTGAAGAGAATCGGCCACGGCGGAACCCTCGATCCGAAGGTCAGCGGTGTCCTGCCAATAGCGACCGGCAGGGCGACTAGGGCTACCGATATCACGCTGAAGACTGACAAAGAGTACGTCTGCATGATGAGGCTTCACCGAGACAAGAAGGATGAAGATGTCAGAAGAATCGTCTCGACGTTCGTCGGGGATATATATCAAACACCTCCAGTGAGATCGGCCGTCAAGCGTCAGATGAGAATCAGAAGGATTCATACCATTCAGATTCTCGAAGTGAAAAACAGAGACATATTGTTCAGAGTGACTTGTGATGCGGGCACTTACGTCAGGACGCTATGCGTAGACATCGGGGACGCGCTCGGCATTGGAGCACACATGGAAGATCTGCGAAGGGTAAGATCTGGCAACATGAAAGAGGAGGAGTCTGTTCAGTTGCAGGACATCAAGGACGCTTGCGTACTCTGGAGAGAAGAGGGGAACTCGGAGTGGTTGAAGCAAATTGTCCGGCCCTTCGAATACCTGTTCGACCCTCTCCCGAAGATCATTATCAAAGACAGCGCGGTGGATGCGATCTGCCGCGGTGCGGACCTCGCGGTCGTCGGAATAGTCAAATTAGATGATATCATCTTGAATGGCTCTACCGTGGCCATCATGACTGAGAAGGGTGAGGGAATAGCGATGGCGAGAGCAGAAATGAATGCGAGTGATATCCTCAAGGCAAGAGAGGGGATCGCGGCAAAGACCGAACGTGTCTTCATGACACCGAACACATACCCGAGTATGTGGTGACTTCTTTCGCTAGAACTCGAGAAGAGACTTCTGGTTCTTGATCAAAGGGTGCGCGTCGATATCAAGAGATCTTTGGACCTCTGAAGCCAACTCCGCGGAGAATCCATGATGGGTGAAAACAACTGAAGGGTCGCACGCCTTCACGAAGGCCATGAGTTCTTCGAAGTCA
>JBGOWR010000044.1:0-6040 GCA_041478695.1 Thermoplasmata archaeon
TTCACCTTGAAGCCTTGCGGAGTCTGAATGACTTCCTCGATATTTGCCAGAGTCATGAGATTGATATTTGAATCCTGAAGCAGCTCTTGTTCCATCGGCGCCAACATGCAGGTCGCGCATTCCATGTTGGTGAAAACCTCCTCGAACTTCGTCGCTGAACCGCCAATGACAGAAGCACGCTCGATGAGGTGCACCTTCCTCCCGGCCTTGGAGAGTAGCAGGCTCGCTTGCATGCCCGCTATTCCGGCACCTATGACAACTATCTCTAGAGTCCTATCCCTCGTCATTTGCTGCCTCGCTACACGATTGACTTCTTTCTTAGCGGATTCGGCCCTATGCTTTTGATCTTGGCGTCGAATTCATTGACGACCTCGGCGAATCGCTTGCCTTCAGAGGCAGATACCCAGGATATCTGGAGCCGATCCCTTTCCAGTCCAAGACTTTCCAGGATCTCTCCGAGTAGTGCGACTCTTCTCCTGGCGTAGTAATTGCCCTTCTCATAGTGACAGTCACCGGGATGGCAGCCTGCCACAAGGACGCCGTCCGCCCCTCTCATGAGGGCGGTCAGGATTAGCGTGGTGTCTAATCTGCTTGAGCACATGACCCTAATAGGTATGAAGGACACCGGGACGCTTAGCCTGTTCATTCCCGCTTGATCGGCACCAGCGTAGGAGCACCAGTTGCACAGGAATCCTACTATTCTTGGTTCAAACCCAACCATATGTGTATCCTCCTGGCTCCGAACCGTCCAAGTTCCGATGGACATGAGGTCGCCAGCGTCCGAATTCGGTTAGAATTGTATCTGAGCCCTCGACTTGCCTCCTTCAGTGTTGATGAAAAGCAGGACCCTTCCCGTTCTCTCGCACCATATTCTAAGATCCCTCGGAAAGGATTGGCAGTCCGACAATACCTCCAGGATATCACCCGGCTTCAGCTCTCTGGCCTTGACTGTCACTTCCAATATAGGCTGGGGACATTTCAGACCCAGCGTGTCCAGCTTGTAAGTTGCCATATCCGCTCACCCTGCGATCCTGCTCCCTTCGTCTCGCTCTTCGATTAGAACGCGAAGGTCACCGTCGCGCTACTGGCCTTCGACATGAACTCGGTGGCCCCGATTATCTCCGTGTCGGACCTTATTTCCTCCCTTTTCATGTCCTTAGCCTCAAGGGCGAGCTCGCAGAGGTAGAGCTTGCCGCCGAGCTTATTGAACTTCTCGACGAGGTCCTTCATGTCAGGCATGCCTTTGGCCGTGACCTTCTCCAGCTCCCCCTTCTTGCACCACGGTCCACCCGCGGGGCAGAAGAATATCATCACTTCATTCCCGATAGCCAGCGCACTTGTACCCAAAACAAAGGGAGGGTACGCAGACTTAGGTTCCATGCCATTCACAACCAATGCGACTTTAGCCATTCAAATCCCTCGATTTCTATCAATACTAGCACCGTTTAATCAATGTTTCGAAATTCATCCAAGGGAGACTGAAGTAATTCACTCGCATAGGATCTAGTTAAGCGCTCGATCATGATCACAGGCGCCAAAGCATTAATCTGTGTCTCGAGGCCAAAGGGGCAAATGCAGTGTCTTTCTCAGTTATTTTCGTCCATCAACCACGTCGGATCCAACAGAGTGCAATCCGCGAACTGAAGTGCCTCTCACAACGAATTTGGGAATTTGAAAACCGTCCTTCTGATCCCAAGCACTCGAGCTGAGCGGAATAACCATGTACGCCATCTAGGACCCCGACGACCAGGTCTTCATGTCGAACGTCTGGGACGACGTCGCCTTCGGGCAGACCAACATGCAGTTGAGCGAGGAAGAGGTGAAGGGGCGCGTGGCAGATGCGATTCATCTTGCCGAAATCGAAGGCTACGAACAGAATGCGCCGCACCACCTGAGCTTCGGAGAGAAGAAGAGGGTGGCGATTGCGCGCGTGCTCGCGATGCAAACGCCAATCCTCTTGCTTGACGAACCGACCGCGAACCTCAATCCCCAGAGCAAGAGGGACCTAATCGATGTTCTCCACTCCCTGCGCGGAACGCTCCTCATCGCGACGCATGACCTGTCAATCGCGTTCGAACTCACGAACCGCGTCCTCATATTGAAGTAGATGAAGCTTCACGATGGCGATTTAAGCACGCTTCCTGGAGGACTGTCGGTCCTGGGTCAGGCCAACCTCGAGCCTCCGCCGCCTTACAAGCTCATGGTCGAGGGGAGGAATCGAACAGGAAGGAAGTTCCAAATCCCCAAGACCGTATCTCATAAGGTACGAAGCAGAACCCGACTTTCAGTCAAGCTTAATAGCTGTGCGTAGGATTATTATAGCGTTCGTTCGGGGTGTCGGGATGAGAATCTGCATGTTGCTCATGAGGACGGCGTTCTCGGAAGAGGACTCGGAACGCCTTTTCGGAGCGGTTAGACACGTTGTCGGATCTGACGTCGCGATATATCTCTTGGGTGATGGAGTCCTCTGCGGCAAGAAAGGTCAGAAGGGCTATCACGCGGACGGAATCAAGGAAGCTTTGAGCAAGGGTGCGAAGGTTTGGGCTTGCTCCAGGGATCTGAGGGCAAGGGGAATTCCGTTGGGGGAAATCGAAACGGGAATCGAAGTGACCGATGACCTTGAGGGGATATTCATCGAGGACGCGATGGAAAACGCGGGGAGGGTCTTCTCATGGTAGAAGGAAGGAAGAAGAGTGTGGCGATGATGCTCTTCTCCGCGCCTTTCAGCAGTCAATATGCCGACCACATGTGTCACGTGGCGGAGAAAGCCCTCGAGAAGGGATACAACGTAGAGATCTTCCTTTATGGGGATGCTGTCCATTCCCAGATGAGCGAGCAGAGGCCGAAGACGTTCTTCCCAGTCGGCGATGCTATCAGAAGACTCATTGAGAAGGGGGCGGCGGTATACAGCTGCGAGATATGCTCGATTGCCCGAGGGTACATCAGAGGCGAGCTCAAGGACGGCAAGAAGGACTACTCATCGACGAAAGTCATCGAAGGGATTGGGTTCTGCAGCATCTACGGCTTCGTGGAAATGCTCGGCAGGGCGGACAAGGTCCTGTCTTTCGGAGGTTCCTGACATGGCCAAACTCGTCATCGAGATATCGCACGCACCATTCGGACACGAGAACGCTTACTCCGGATTGTTCGCTGCCATGGGTTGGGTGTCGGTCGGGAACGAGGTACTGGTCGTGCTCCGAGGCGATGGCGTGCATGTCGCAAGGAAAGGGCAGGTCGATTCCCTCAGCGAGATAAGCCTTCCACCGACCGAGAAGCAGGTCATGGACGTTCTTGGAGAGGGGGGAAGAATCGTTGCAGAGCGCCGCTCTCTTGAGGCACGCGGAATAGAAGAAGATGTGATAATCGAGGGGATAGAGGTCCTCGAAATCGATGCCATACACCTCCTAATGTTGGAGGAGGGCGAGAGAGTGTTGACATTCTGAGGTGACCACAATGGCGGACGAGACTCTCGACTGCAAGGGATTGATATGCCCCAGACCTCTCTTTGAGACGCTCAAGAGACTGAAGAAGATGGAGATGGGCAAGACGATTGAAGTGATCGGCGACTACCCCTTCTCGAAGAGCGAGATCACGGAGGCGATGGAGAAGCTGGGCCAGGAGGTCGTCTTGGTCAGTGAAGAGGGTGGCATCTGGCAGATAGTCATAAGGAAGAGAAGGTGACGGAGGGTCGAAATTGCCGAAACTTGCGTTGGTCGTGTTCTCGGGGGAACTCGATAGAGCGTTCGTCGCCTTCACGATCGCCAGCAGGGCGGCCGCGGAGGGATGGAACGTCCTCATGTTTTTCACGTTCTGGGGCCTAGGGATCGTCCGGGACCCAAATAGGAGCGTTCAAAAAACGACGGAGGTCGAGAAGATGTTCGACGCCGCCCTTCCAAGGGGTGCCGATGATCTGAGGATCTTGCAGATGAAGATGCCCGAGCTGGGCACAACGTTGATGAAAGAGCAGATGAGCGCAAAGAAGATGCTTCCGATAAGGGAGATGATGAGAGAGGCCAAGGAGTTCGGGGTCAGGTTCCTTGTCTGCAATATACCGATGGAGCTGATGGGCATACGCAAGGAGG
This sequence comes from Thermoplasmata archaeon, assembly GCA_041478695.1. Taxonomy (GTDB): domain Archaea; phylum Thermoplasmatota; class Thermoplasmata; order Methanomassiliicoccales; family JACIVX01; genus JAJRAG01. The sequence continues at coordinate 4,083 of JBGOWR010000044.1, forward strand.
AGTTCGTCGATGAAGTGGATGAGATTTGCAGCGTCGGAAGGTTCCTCGAGGAGGCCAAGGACGCCGATCTGAATCTCTTCATCTAGACTTACCTCAACCATGGTTGAAGGTCTTTTCGCAAAAGAATAATAGCCGAGACACTATCCAATGGTTGGTGATCGCGTGGCAAGTCGTGAAGAGATGTCGAGAATTCTCGTCGAAGTCTTGGGACTGAAGTATGAGCCAGTAGCCATTACTCTCATCAAGAAGGGGCAGCAGGCGCCGGAGGGCTATGAGCAACCGGACAAGCCCATAAGGCACTGCCAAGCGATCATGAGGGCGCGTCACGGTGAGTCCCTGTTCGTGCCCCCCGACAAGCAGGCCTGCCCAGTCGGAGCCTCGTCCCTGGGCATCGTGCCGATTCCGGAAAAGGTCGAATCCGGGGAGTTCCACTACAACCTGGGAATGTATGCGAGTCAAGAGGCTGCAAGGAATATGATTCGACAGAGACCAGCACTGGAAACAGGCAGCGTAATCGCTGTCGCCCTCAGTCCATTGGCTAAGGCGAGAATCGAGCCTGATGTTGTCGTAGTCGTCGGCACTCCAGAGCAGATATATTGGTTGCTTCCTGCGGCGACAACATTCTCGGTCGGTGGGAGGATCACTGTAGACATGGCCGCTATGCAGGCGAGCTGCGCCGATTCCACAGTCCTGCCATACATCACTGGAAAAGTGAACATCTCTCTGGGATGCTTCGGTTGTCGGAAGACTACGGATATCGCTCCCGAACATATGCTGGTGGGCATTCCCATGTCCAAGATGCAGGAGATTGTGTCCGCGGTGAAGAAGATGGGCGAGGGGCCGGTACCGAAATCCCGCATCAAAGTCACGTCATCCGGGTAGTACCTCCGGTGGCTCGAATCCTCTCTCAACCGGACCGTCATGCTCACGGTTTCAGCAGTACGACCTCGTACAATTTCTTGGTGAATGGTGGCGAGTTGTCATCGAACTCCTTGGTGTACAGCAGATCGTATCCTGAAGCTAGCCTCTGGATCTTCTCCATCGAGAAGAAGTGTACAACGAATCCCATCTGGTTCTCCCACATGTCCTCGCCACGGTGAACCCCCTTCTTGAAGTGGGGATCGTGCACGTTTCTTACAGAGTAGATGTTCATCCCTCCGTGCTTGAGGATCCGATGGCATTCCTTGAAGATGAGGGCCAGCTCATTCTCGTTTAGATGCATTGTGAAGAACATGTGCGAGAAGCACGCGTCAATCGATTCGTCTGGCAGGGGTATGCCTTTCCGGAGATCATGATGTTCGACTGTCAGGTTCTTGTCGAGCCCCATCTTCTTCGCCTTGTCCATCAATTGGTTCAGGCAGGTTTCAGAATAATCGTATGCGATGACCTCGAGGCCGTGCTTGAGGAAGTGCAGAGTGTCGCGTCCCTGCCCACAACCGAGCTCTAGAATCTTCTTAGCGCCATTCGCCAGAAACGTTCTCATCGCTCCCGTCCCGAACTCGCTCGGCTCATGGCCAAAGAAATCCGCGGTCGACTGGTACGTCATGTCCCAATGATTCTTCTGATTGTTCTCGTTCACTTACCCATCCCTGCCAACTGCAACAACATGGATGTTATTAATCTTTGCTGGATTATACTTTCGATTGCCCTATGGACGCAAGGTAGGCTTTTTTACACGGTGATACCTTTACCGCCACAGAGGAATCGCACATGAAATGGAAGTCCGACCAGTACTGGGTGAGCCACTATGACTTTGCGAGGGAGATCAAGCTGCCGAAGAAGATCAAGTTCCACGACACGACTTTCAGGGACGGAGAGCAGCAGCCCGGTGTCGTGTTCACGAGCGAGGAGAAGCTCAGGATAGGGACGATGATGAGCGAGATCGGCATGGACAGGATCGAAGGCGGCATGCCGCTCGTATCCGAGGACGACAAGAAAGCGGTCAAGATGCTCGCCAA
>JBGOWR010000104.1:0-4006 GCA_041478695.1 Thermoplasmata archaeon
ATATCAATCAGTATTCGTCGGAAAAAGGGAGGGATTCTTTCTTTGAAGAGTGACATCGAGATAGCCCAAGGAGCAGATACTCAACCGATTGTTGACATCGCAGCGAGAATTGGATTGACCGCGGACGACCTGGAGTTTCATGGAAAGTACATAGCAAAGATCCCTCTGGAAGTACTGAAGAAGTTCGCTGATCGACCTCAAGGAAAGTACATTGATGTCACGGCCATCACCCCGACCCCACTCGGTGAGGGCAAGACGACCACAACCATTGGTCTGGTCCAGGCACTTGGCACGGAACTTAGAGAGAGCGTTGCCGCATGTATTCGACAGCCTAGCATGGGCCCGACATTCAACATCAAAGGGGGAGCAGCTGGAGGAGGATACAGCCAGATCATCCCGATGGAGAACTTCAATCTTCACTTGACTGGGGATATTCACGCAATCACAGTATCTCATAATCTCGTTGCGGCCGCCATCGACAGTCGAATGTATCACGAAAGCACCCAGACAGACGAGCAATTGCAGAAGAAACGTCTGACCCGTATTGACATCGACCCGGAGACGATAACGTGGAATCGGGTCGTGGACGTCTGCGACCGCAGCCTGAGGGAGATTCAAATCGGATTCAACGATGCTAAGAAAGAGGACGGCACACCGAGCCCCGTATTTCCGAGGAAGACTGGATACGACATTAGCGTGGCGAGCGAGCTTATGGCCATACTCGCACTCACGACGAGCCTGCAGGATATGCGCCAGAGAATAGGTCGCGTCGTCATCGGACTTGACAGAAAGAGCATGCCTGTCACGCTGGAGCAGCTCAGGATCGCAGGCGCCGTGATGGCGCTGATGAAAGATACAATCATGCCTAACCTCATGCAGACGCTCGAGGGACAGCCAGCTTTCGTACACGCAGGGCCGTTTGCAAACATTGCGCACGGAAACAGCAGTATCATAGCCGATCAGATCGCGCTGCGATGTGCCGACTATGTCGTCACTGAGAGCGGCTTCGGGGCGGATATTGGCATGGAGAAATTCTTTGACATCAAGTGTCGTTATTCCGGTCTGATTCCAAATGCGGTCGTCCTCGTCGCTACGGTGCGCGCATTGAAGATGCACGGCGGAGGCCCGAAAGTGAAACCTGGAGTTCCGCTCGATAAAACCTACACGAGCGAGAACCTGGACCTTCTAGAGAATGGGCTGGGAAACCTTGGAGCCCACATAAGGAACGCTCGGCGATTCGGAATACCTGTGATCGTCGCGGTCAATGCGTTTGAGGCCGATACAAATTCCGAACTGGAACTGATACGCAAATATGCTGTCAAAGCAGGAGCGGAAGACGCAGCGAAATGCACGCACTGGGCCGAGGGCGGAAAGGGAGCTAAGCAACTTGCGAAGCTGGTTGTGGAAGCATGCAAGAAACCATCACAATTCAAATTCCTATATCCACTCGACTGGTCAATCAAGAAGAAAATCGAGTGCATTGCCACTGATATCTACGGCGCCGACGGGGTAACATACACACCACTGGCCGAGAAACAGATAGAGTCTTACGAGGATGCTGGATTCGGAAAGCTGCCAATCTGCATGGCGAAGACCCACCTCAGCCTGAGCCACGATCCAGACCTGAAGGGCGTTCCAAAAGGATTCTCCATACCGATCAGAGAGGTCAGAGCGAGCGTTGGAGCTGGCTTCATATATCCGCTAGTTGGAAAGATGAGCACGATGCCGGGCCTTGCATCGCATCCTGGCTACATGGATATCGACGTGGACGAAAAGGGCGACATCAGAGGCCTGTTCTAACCGACAACAAAACGTGTCCCGCTCGACTCGGAACGGGTCCAATTCGCTTCTTCATTAATCCAAGACGAGGTGATCGATGTCATCAATCGCCCATTCGCTCTTCAATGTACTCCTCGATGGTCATGAACTCAATGCCACGGTCGATTGCTCCCTGGATGATCGTACGGACCCATTTCATGTTATCCGATACTTTCTTCTCAGAAAGCAGGCCATCATTGTAGCTCTCGACCATATGCCAGCTGTGAGTTGCAAGAACGAGAAGACCGGCGCTGAACCTCGAGACCATGTACTCGTAATCGCTGATGTTCCTCTCCCTTTCGTGAAGAGACCAGAGATAGGAGACAAGCTTCTTTCCTTCCTTGTCAGACCCTGAATAGATAGGTGCTTCAATCAAGGGACCGAACACCCTATAGGGGTACACCTCGCCCCTATCTTGTCTGCGGACTATCGATGAATCATAGATATAGCCTTCCTGTGCCAACAGCCGCAGAACGCTGTCATCGATGTGAAGATATGGCGCACGAAAACCTACAGGTCTGCGTTTGAATATCTCCTTCAGGGAATTGGCACTACCGACGATTATCTCCTCGATCTGCTTCGTGGTGAGCCTTACGCAGCTATCGGCGCCAGTGAGATCTTCGTGCACGATGCCGTGAGCGGCGATCTCATGTGATCGAAGAAGGCTCCTCAGATCAGTCGTCTTGGATATCTCCCTGGCGGTCTCGGCCTCGATGAAGAATGTCCCATGGATCCCAAGATCCTCGAGAATCGAGACGATCATTCTGAGTCCTTTCGCCGCCGACCTGAACCTTGGAGAGTCGTTCCCATCCCTCTCTCTGGAGACTCCGCCGATTGTGCCCTTTTCCGCTAAGTTGACGTCCCTGTCGACGTCCACGGTCATGGCGGCGCAGCGCATCGCATACAAATATGTATGATAATAGATAACAATTGTCGCGGATGTCACGCCAACTTCGGAACCGGATCAATAAAGATGAGGGACCGATATTCCGGAACATTGCGATGGTCCAGCGTCTCGCACAACCTATTTATAATATGCATCTTGTTCGTAAACCCCATGCCCCTCGACTCCCGTTCCCAGACCTTTCGATATCACGAACTGAAGTCTCAGTGTTGCACCTCAAGGAGGTGCTGAGCTGGCGCAAGTCCTGATAGTGGGTGGGGGGACAGCCGGAATCACCGTGGCGCTCGACCTTGCGAAACGAGGCATCTTCTCGACTATAACGGAGAAATCGCCGACGATCGGAGGACGAGTGTCGGAACTATGCTGCAAGGGTGTTGTCGAGTGCGTCAGATGCGACGTCTGCCTTTCAAACGACAAGATCAAGGATCTGGTCCAGTCTGATTTCATAAGGGTCCTTACGAACACGGAACTGGTCCGAGTGACCGGGAAGCCCGGTGCATACCGGGCAACTCTGAAGAGGAGCGCGTCCTTTGTCAGAGAGGACGCCTGCGTGACTTGCGGCGCGTGCACAGATGCCTGCCCGGTAGAGGGGGGCGCCATCAGATGCTCTACGCGCGATTCCGCGCCCAAGACCTATCAGGTCGATACTAGAACATGTTCGAGATTCAAAGGTGAAGCTTGTGATATATGCGTCGATGCCTGCCCGGTGGGAGCGATCGATTTCTCAGCGGCGACTTTGAATAGACAGATCACGGTCAGTGCGATCATCGTTGCGAACGGATATGAACCGTTCGATCCATCAATCGAAAAAAGATTTGGATACGGCATATGCGGCGACGTCGTCTCGGCCGTCGAGGTGGAGAGATCGATCAATCGGACAGGACGGATATTGGTACCTTCAACTGGAATGACTCCGAAAAGGATCGCGATGATCCAGTGCGTGGGGTCGAGGGACGACAGATTTGGTGCAAGCTACTGCTCCAAGGTGTGCTGCAAGTCCGCATTGAAGACAGGACAGCTCTTGAAGATCCAGAATCCTGAAACGCACATTTCGTTCTTCTTCTTGGACTGGAGACCCAACGACCTCATATATGATGAACTTACGACCTGGGCCACCGAAGGGAATGATGTCGCTTTGATAAAATCTCGACCTGCTGAGATCATAGTCGGTGAGTCTGGGCCTCCTATACTGAGATTCGCAAGTGCTAACGACGAGGAGGTCAGGGAGGAGGAATTCGACCTCGTGATTCTTTCCGTCGGAATTCTCCCACCGACCGATGCGCC
>JBGOWR010000040.1:0-6449 GCA_041478695.1 Thermoplasmata archaeon
CAGAAGCTTTAGGACATCGTCCAGGTGGGAGAAAGGTATCCCGCACTCCCTGAAGGCCTCCTCCCTCGTCAGTCTCTTTCCTGAGCGATACTCGTATTCGACCAGTTTCTGCGCGTACGCGCCGACCTCTCTCTCCCGAAGATTGCCGCTCACGATGCGGAGACCTTCCATCGCCGACTCCATGCTCCTGTCTATCTCAAGGGCCTTCTCGAACGATCTCTTCGCAAGATCGTACTTCTCAAGGCGGATGAGCACGATGCCCTTGCCGCACCATGCGATCTTGTCCTTAGGGTCAATGCCCAGCGCAGCATCATAGCTCCTTATCGCCTCCTCATCGTTGCCGACCTTCTCCATGACCTCCGCTCTGCCTACCCATGCCGCCTTGTTCTTCGAATCCAGGTCCACGGACTTGCTAAAGCTGTCGGCCGCCTTCTCCATATCTCCGAGCTTGACATGTACCACGCCGAGGCGATTCCACACGACGGCGTCGGTCGCGTCCAGACCGATCGCCCTGTCATAGCTTTCGAGCGCTTCATGAAGCCTTCCAAGCTCCTCGAGCGCCCTGCCTCTGGACTTATAGATCACTTGGTCCTCGAGACCCAGCTCGATCGCTCGATTGTAGCAGCTCACCGCGTTCTCGTACTGTCCGACCTTGAATAGCACGGTCCCCTTGAATTTCCAGGCTTGAACTTCGTTCCTATCGAGGCTGATCGCCTTGTCCAACTCCTCGACCGCCTCCTCGAGTCTGTCCAAAGAGGCAAGCGCCCTCCCCCGGTTGGTGTGGAATCTCGCGACTTCTGGCGACATGCTGACACATTTCTCAAGGACTTTCAGAGCCTCTACGTAGTTCCGCATGAGGAGAAGGGCTCGTCCTTTGTTGTTCAAGATGTAGGGATCCGAAGGGTCCAACCGCCAGGCATAGTCGAAACTTTCCACCGCCTCCCCATACTTCCCGAGGCCGACCAACGCAAGACCCTTGAGAATGTGCACGGACTTGTCCATGCCATCGATTTGGATCGCTATATCGTAAGAGGAAATCGCTTCATCTAGTCGTCCCAGCTTCTCTAGTGCTGAGCCTTTATCGACATGGGCCATCTTGTTCTTCGGGTCGATCTTGAGTATCGCGTCGCATATCTCCAGAATCTCTGAGGGAACGCCCTTTGATATGATGGCGTTCTTCTTGCTTTCCAAGACGATTGCGTCGTGAGGTTCAAGCTCCAAGGCCCTGTCGAAGGATCGGATCGCTTCGTCAATCTGGTTCGACTTCTGGCAAGCGATACCGCGATCGATCCAGGCGTTCTTGTTGCGCGGTTCGATTTTGATTATTTGATCGCAGATGGTCACCAATTCCTGGAACCTGGAGAGATGTTTCAGTGATTGCTTCTTGGCGTCTAGTACCTCCAAGTCCTTTGGACTGACGTCAAGGGCGCGATCGTACGAAACAATGGCTTCCTCATGCCTTCCAATCTTTGCCAGCACTTGTCCCATCCGGAAAAGCACGAATCTGTTCTTTGCATCGATTGCAAGGGCCTGATCATAACTCTTGAGAGCATCTGGCTGTCTCTCGAGCCACTCCAGCGTGACGCCTCTGCTTATCCAGAGATTCTTGTCGTTCGGATCGAGCTGGATAGCCTGATCGTAACAAGCCACGGCCTCCTCGAACCTCTTTGCGGTCTCGAGCGCCAGGCCTTTTGAATACCAGACCCTCTTGTCTTTCGGATTGAGCTCGATCGCCTTCGAGAACGCCTCAACTGCATCATCATATCGATTGAGTGCGAACAGGTTGTCGCCCTTCACTCTCCAGAAGGCGGAATCCATTGGAGACTTCGCCGTGCCAGTGGTCGCGATGTCCAGAGATTCCTCGTACCTCCTCATGGAGAAAAGAACGATCGAAAGATTCTTCAGTGTCTCCTCATCGCTTGGGTCCAGCTCAAGCACCTTTCTGTAGCTCTCCACAGCCTCGATGTCCTTGTCCAATCGGTCCAACGCGACGGCCTTGTCGAAGAGCGCACTCTTGTTCTTGGGGTTTATTTTCAGAACGCGATCGCTTGCGTCTATGACTTCTTTGTCCTTCCCATGATGCTTCTGGCATTCCTTGATCGCGATAAGCGTCTCCTCATTGTTCGGCTGCAACTTCGCAGCCCTCTCGAGGGATTTGAGCGCCTCATGATACTTCCCTGTCATCATGTACGCCACACCTTGGTCGTGAAGCGCCTCGACCTGTTGGGGGTGTAGGGAAAGAAGCTCGGTGCAGACCTTGATCTGCTCTTCATACTGGTTCAGCATTCCCAGGATCCTTCTCTTCCTGTCGAGCAAGTCCAGATCTCTGGGATTGTCCATCAGGGCAGAGTTCACGATGGCGGATGCCTCCTCGATTCTTCCCAGTTTCACAAGGGCGTCGACCTTCATCAGGGTGGCCGGAACATCGCCTTTCTTGACCTCGAGCAATCTCGAGCAAATGTCCACGAGCTCCTGATTCCGGTACAGTTTCTTCAGTAGTTCGCTCTTCCCCTCGAGTGCGGATACATACGAACTGTCAAGCTCCAGGGCCCTCTCGTATGCCTTCAGACCTTCCTCCAGTCGCTCCATTTGCTCAAGCAGACTAGCCACCTCGGTCCAGGTGTGCTTATGGGAAGGATCACTCCTGAGCGCTTCCTTGTAGTGCTTCAGGGACTCTTCGATGTCGCCCTTCTCCCTTAAGGCTCTGGCCTTGTTTAGGTGGGCGGTGAAATTTTTCGGATCTTGTGCAAGGACGTCATCGAAGATGGAGGTAGCCTCCTCGTGACGCTGCAACAGAATGAGAGCGCCGCCCTTGCCAAGCATAAGGTCTATGTTTCCGGAATCGTGCAGAATTCCGTCATCGAACGTCTTGAGCGCATCGTCCAATTTCCCCTGGCCCATGAGCGCCTCCCCCTTTTTCCGGATCCAGACTGATTTGTCCGGCGCTTTCTCGATCAGTACATCGTAGTAGTGGATGTCCGCCGAATCGATCTCAAGAATCTTCTTGTAGCACTCAACGGCAGCAGCACTATCACCGGAAGAATCAAGACTCCTCCCCTTCTCGCTCCAGAGCATCTTGTTGTTCGGATTGAACGAGATCGCCTTGTCCAGGATGGCGATCGCCTCTTTATGTGACCGTATGGCCCCGAGCGCATGAGACTTTCCGATATATGCGTTCACGGAGTCCGGCGTCATCGACAACGCCTTGTCCGCCGCCCTGTTCGCTTCTTCAGGCATGCTGCAGTTCACATATGAGTTGCTAAGAGTGACCAGTGCGTCAGAGTATTCGTTCACATGTTTCTGTGTTCTTGGAACGTTCTCATAGATTATGTCCCTAGCTTTATTGAGGTCTGACACTACTCCAGAACCATCTTTTCTCTTCAATCGGTTCTCTGCGTCATCTATGAGCTTCAGTGCTTTTTTCAGTGCTTTGAGGTCGCTGTCGAACAGCGAATCAAAATATCCCATCCCATCACCCGACGGAGTGCTAATTACCTCCACACATCAAAAAACTTTTGGCCAGATTCGTCGGTATGACGGAAAAACCATCCACCACAATCTGTCTGACGCGACAATTGAAACTCTTTGAAGGCAATTATTTCGGATTTTCACTCTACCTGGCTACATTGGTTAGAAACGTATATATACAATAAGTATCATAGATTCCATACGTCCGACGAAAGTCGGACAGGGACAAAACCCTTTGAGGATGGGATGCAAACATGTTGGGAGATTACGAGGAGGGGTTGGAAGCGGAGGTCGCCTCTGACGCCGTCGAGTGGATGAAAAACCACACAATCGCAGATCTTAGGACGATAGCCTATGAAATAGAGAACGACGGCAAGGATACAACCGAACTCTGGATCCTTATCGGCGACCTGACAGAAATGGTCCAGGAGATCATCACATTGGACCTAGTGAGAAACGACGCACCCGACGCTGTAGAAGCGTTAGCCCTGCTCTGATTCTCCTTAAGGGGGTGCTGAGATGAGCGCCCCCTCATTCGTTTAATCTTCTGCTCGATCCCAGGGTAATTTCTCGATCCATTCCATTTCTGAGTAGTGAATTCTAGCCAGCAAGGTTCACACCGCTAAGGATTTAAAATGGAACGGAGATAGGGTGGAGCCGAGCAGGTGTAATCTAGTCTGGTTAGGATTTTGGCCTTCCATGTCCCATTTTCTGGGCGGGGTAAGCCAACGGCCCGGGTTCGAATCCCGGCACCTGCACTGAAAATCCCTGCAAATGAACGAGAATTAAACTTGGGTCTAGATGTTAGGACTCTCATTCTGCAAACCATATCACAAGAATTGGGTGAGGGGGATGGGGCCTTCACCCTCCTCACCCTGGGATGATATTTCAAATCCACTCTCATAAGACACTCCGTAGAGATGGTACAGCTCCTCCCATCCGAAGTGGTCGTATTCTTCTAGCATTCCTCATCCACCAAAATCCAAAAGCTTGCTTCCTTCTTATATCCGAATCGGGGAGAGGTGGTCGAAAGTGTCAATGGGATTCTTGGAGAACACGACATATCCGATAGGACTGTGGCTACCAATCATGAACGGCTTCTCCTGTGTCTGATCTTGACGGCCTCGCCCCTTTCCGCATTCATCATTTCCTCACCACACATGGAGGCTACTCCGACCGCTTCCAGCTCACCGTTGTTCAGGACTAGGACTTCGTCTCCGCTCCTTATTCTCCGATCTGCATCCTCCACACCAATAGCGAATAGATTTCCTTTAAGTTCAAAATTCGCCATCTGGACGATATTGAGATGCGTTGGCAGCAACTTCTCTCCACCCTGCATGGTCAGGGAGAGCATTCCCCTTTCTGGCGTCAGCATCGCCGTCTGAACGTTTTCGTGGAGTATCCTGAGATATGGGTAGTTGCCAACGACAGAGCAATCCTCGACAAGGACTTCACCTCCTTCGCCAAACTGGAATCTTGCCAGAGATTCCATGTTTCCGACTCTGTCTTCCCCCCTCGACACATAGGGAAAGCTGGAACAAATACTGCTTAGCTCCGAACTCAACTTCTCAAGTGCTTCGTTCGACGTCGGGCGTCCTGAGGATGTATCGACGCAATCCACGACGTCTTTCACAAAAGACTCTTCACTGGATAGGTGACTTATGATCTTGTCGTACCCGAAGCCGGCGATCTTCACGACCATTTCCTGCACCATGGCTTTCTCGTCATTGTCCCAATGACCCGTCACTGGAATATCGTATTCTGCCGCCGGATAGAACAACTCCAATTCCCTGGGGACGACGCCCAATGGAGAGGTGACCGCCACTTCGTGGACGACGGTGTTGTTCTTCGCAGCCTGCATCGCTTGAAAAAAAAGCCTGTGACTCCGAGACATCGAATACGGCTTCTTCGCTGAGCAGGGTATGAGGAGCAGCACTCTCTTGTGGGCCGGGCGTATATATCGCTCCAGAATCCGAAGACGGAATCTCTGGACATCAGGACGATAGAGGGATTGTTTCGAGTTGCAGTAGAAGCTCGGCCCGACCACTGGTGTGAACATCTCCTGGAGCTCGAAGAACTCTAGATCCAGAATTCTCAGAGCAGCGACGGACCAGGGACTGGAATTGACTCGCATCTCGACCAGCTCCCGAAGGCGGCCGAGCTTTAGCATGTGCCTGACGAGTTGCAGCTCGCTCCATGCCGCTTCGAGATTGTGACGGATCGATTCCTCAGGGTCGGAGGAATTGACAAGCCATTTGGCCTCTTCCGACATAAGTGTCCCCTCAGGGGTAAGAAGACGGCCGCGAGACCCCTGATAGATCAGCAACGATGAATCGAACAGATCTACGCCGGCATAGCAGAGAAGAGCGAGGTTGCTAACGTCCAGAATCCCAGGAGCATATATCAATTTGCCAGAACCGACGGCACTTCTGAGAGCGACCAAGCTCTTCACGAATTCTCTCGCATCTCTTCTGAGCTCGAAGGCATTGCCCAGGACATAGATCGAGGAGTCGATCCCCTCCAATTGTGACGCGACGTTCATGACGTCTCCTCTCACAACAACCGATTCTGCGCTCGATATGGTTGAAGAGATCTTCTCGCGCCGAAGGAATGAAAGAGGAATCTTCAAATCGTTCGGGATCAGGATCGACTGAATTTCTGGAGAAGAAACAATTCTCAGTTCGAAAGACTCGCCCTCTCTCTTGTCTTCGACGATCAGTTCAGCGAATCCAGGCGCGGGGAGCTTTTCTGAAGAAAAGAAGAGAATGTCTGGGGTGGTGACCTGAGAAGTACCCCTCGACCACCTGGTCATCCTTCCACACCCAGCTCTGTGGAGCACCTCGAGCATGTCTGACTAATCGAGATTGCAGGAATAAAATAGTTTGCAGAGACAAAAGCGTAACAGAAGAAGACAAAAATGAATAGACCGTGTCTCAAAATGTCGTAACGAGTTCGTGCTCTCTCAGTGTCGAACGGAACTC
>JBGOWR010000077.1:0-4543 GCA_041478695.1 Thermoplasmata archaeon
AGTTTCGTCGGCTGCTCCAAGATGGTGAAGTTCAGCTCCGTTGTCACTCCTCTGGCGATCACAATCGCCCGGTCGTGGTATATTGTCCAGTACCCGCTCTTCTCGGCATGTGCGACGTAGGTCCCAGGTCTTATCTTGTCAATAACGTAAAAACCGAACGGAAGAGATGAGTTGGCCGAGTAGTTGTACTGGTCCCCTGTGAGCACCACCATCGCTCCTTGTATGGGAATGGTATGATTCGTCACGTGACCTATCAGAGTGCCGAGGATCTCCAGCATTCTGAAGTTGAAGACCTTGTTTGTCGCCGGCCCGATCGGTACGTTGGTGTAACTGATGTTCGCTGTGTGGTTGGCGTAAGAGGCAGTGATGTTGTATGTCCCCTCCGCGAGAGAGATGCTGTAGTTGCCGGTCTCATTGACCACCGAGTAATGCGATACCATCGACGTAGTGTTCAATGCCGTGATGTTCACACCAGGCAGCGGAGCGCCAGCTTCGCTGGTCACGGCCCCGGTCACCAACAGCTCGCCTGTGCCTTGGGCGGAGACCTCGGCGTGCATGAGGGATATGAGAGAGATAAGAATGACCGCTGCCAGGGTGATATGGACGAGCTTTCTCATGCTATGGCCCAGATTATGGCGTGTTAGGATAAATTACTTGCGCAGTGGCCAGCAACCTCTCTTTCGTGGAGCAAAGTAGTAATAGACGAACGGCAAATGGACCTTGATTCGCAAGCGGAGAAAGGCTGATGGAAAGGGTTACTGAAGCATACAGCAAGGACGACGTCATGTCGATGATGGAACCTCTTCTCGCAGAGTGGTTCAGTGACAGGTTCTCCGAGCTGACAGAGCCTCAGTCGTTCGCGATCCCAATCATCCACCGGAGGGAGAACGTCCTCGTCTCCTCTCCGACCGGGTCCGGTAAGACCCTGACAGCATTCCTTTCGATAATCAATGAGCTGTTGAGATACGCGAAGGACGGCAAGTTGGAGGACAGGGTGTACGCCGTCTATGTATCTCCTCTGAAGGCGCTTGCCAACGACATCAATCGGAACTTGAGGGAACCGTTGAGCGAGGTGAAGGCACTTGCGGAGAGGAAAGGCGTCCCATTCCCTGAGATCCGCGTCGGCGTGAGGTCCGGGGACACATCCCAGGCGGAAAGGCAGAAGATGCTGAGGAAGCCTCCGCACATATTCATCACGACTCCAGAGTCGCTCGCGATGGTTCTTGCGGCTCCCAAGTTCAAGGAGAAGTTCTCCAAGGTCGAATGGGCGATCGTGGACGAGGTACACGAGATATGCGATTCAAAACGCGGGGTCTTCCTTTCCCTGACCCTCGAACGGTTGCAGGCCTTTTGCGCTCGACGATTCACGCGGATAGGTCTGTCCGCGACACTGGCCCCGATCGAAGAAATCGCTGCCTTCTTGGTCGGTTGCGAGGACGGGAGGCAGAGGGACGTCAAGGTCGTCGAGGTCAGAGAGCGGAAGAATCTCGATCTGAAGGTTCTTTGCCCGACGGACGACATGACATCACTTCCATACGAGATCGTGAACTCGAAGATGTACGACATGCTCGGGGACATGGTCCGGGAGCACACGACGACACTGGTCTTCACAAACACCCGCAGCGGAACAGAGAGCGTTGTGTACAAGCTCAAGGAACGCGGTCTGGACAGCATAGAGGCGCATCACGGCAGCCTCAGCAAGGAGACGAGGCTCGGCGTCGAGGAACGTCTGAAGAGGAGTGAACTCAAATGCGTCGTGTCCTCGACCTCCCTCGAGCTCGGAATTGATATCGGATCTATAGATCTAGTGTGTCAGATCGGTTCTCCGAAGTCGGTCGCCAAGGGATTGCAGCGCATCGGAAGGAGCGGGCACGGGTACAGACAGACATCTAAGGGCCGGATGATCGTCTTCGATAACGATGATCTCGTCGAGTGCGCCGTGCTATGCAGAGCGGCTCATCGAAACAAGATCGATAGGGTGAGCATACCTCAGAACTGTCTCGATGTCCTCGCGCAGAGCATCGTCGGGATGTCGATCGAGAGTCGCTGGAAGGTCGATGACGCGCTTCGGTTGGTGAGAGGATCCTACTGCTATAGGGACCTGCCGGCAGAGACGTTCGAGGGAGTGCTTCGATACCTTGGCAGCAAGGACGCTTTCGAGGGGGTCTATTCAAAGATATGGTACGACGAAGAGGAGAGGGTTTTTGGCAGGAAGCGAGGGGCCAGGATGATATACTTCCTGAACCTCGGCACGATCCCCGAGGAGGCGAACTACAAGGTCTATGCGGAGAGGGGAGCATTGATGGGAGACCTGTCGGAGAAGTTCGTCGAGAGGCTCTCACCGAGGGACATCTTCGTCCTAGGGGGCAGGGCGTATGAATTCGTACGTTCCCGCGGGATGAGCGTCTACGCGAAGTCCGCGTCAGGGAAGAAGCCCACCGTCCCTTCCTGGACCGGAGAGATGCTCCCTCGGAGCTTCGACCTGTCGATGGAGGTAGCCAAGTTCAGAGGCGAGATTGTCGCGAGAATGAAGGACGAGGAGAGGAAGACCCTCGAATGGTTGGTCGACGACTTCGGCATCGATCACGGCTCGGCTAGATCGATACTCAGTTACTTTCAGGAGCAGCGGACCGCCTGCGGCGAGATCCCAACGGACAAGAGACTTGTCATCGAAGGTTACGTAGATATGACAGGGAATCGGAATATCATATTCCACTTCCCCTTCGGGCGAAGGGTCAACGACGCTCTATCGAGGGCTTATGCCTTCCATATCACCCAACAGCTCGGATGCAGCGTGAGCGTATCCGTAACGGATGACGCATTCATGATCAGCGTCCCAAGGAACATCGAGCTGAAAGGCGTGGAGAAGATGATCTCCAGCTCGGACCTCGAAAGTCTTCTCAGGAGAGCGATCAAGGACTCGGAGATCTTCAAGCAGCGCTTCCGTCACACCGCGGCCAGGAGCTTCATGATTCTACGGAACTACAAAGGGAGGGAGGTGTCGGTCAACAGACAGCAGATCCGGTCGAGCTATTTGCTGGACGCCTTGAGGAGCTTGGAGAGGGTCCCAGTGATCGAGGAGACCTACCGCGAGATACTGGAGGATGTGATGGACCTGAAAAACGCTCGACTCGTGCTCAAGATGATCGAGAGCGGCGACATGGGCGTCGCTTCGGTCGATTTCTCATCTGTCCCGTCTCCATTCGCCCACAACGTCGTCCTCGCTGGAATATCCGACATAGTTCTCATGGAGGACCGCAGCTCGTTGCTCAAGGAGCTGCATCGGAAGATCCTATCGAAGGTCATGGCCGGCGAACTCTCCGAGTTCGAGTTCGAGGAGCAAGAGGTCAGCGCTTACTTCAGGAACAAGATCGGAAGGATCGATGGAAAGAAGGACATCCTCAGAATCCTGAAGACCGTGGGTCCGATGCGAATGTTCAAGGAGAGGGTCAGGAGCATCTATCCTTACGCCTCTCAGGACAGAAAAGTGGTGGACGGTTGGATCGAGGAGCTTCTCTCGGAGGGCAGGATCTCATCGGTATTCTCAGACGACCTCTACTTCGTCCGTTCCGAGGACCTACAGACCTATGCGACGCTCTTCAGAAAAGAACGCAGACTTGGTGACCTCGACAAGAACATCCTCGACCTGCTGGATTCCGAGAAATCGCACTCCGAGCTTGCCGAGGTCCTCTCGATCAGCGTCGATAGGGTCTCGAAATCGCTCCGCAACCTGGAATCCGCATCCCTCGCGGCAAGGGTCGCGCATCGCAACGGCCATTGGTACTTCAAGGCAAGGTCGATTGAAGGGAGGGACAGGAAGGCGGCGCTCGAGAAAGCCATATGCAAGTATCTCGAAGGATTCGCGCCATCCACATCAGACGAGATTTCGTTCGTGCTCGGCCAATCCGACTCTGAGGTCAATGGGGCGATCAGGGCACTTGTCAACGAGGGATTGTTGATCGAGGGCAAGTTCCTTGTCTCCGAACACGAGCAGTACATGCTTAGGAAAGACTATCTGAGATTGAAGAGCCAGGACCCCGAGGTCTATGACATGAGGACCGTCGAGATGTATCGGATGTCCAAGACCCAGGGACCTTTCGCGTCGATCGAGGACTGCGTGAGATTCTTCGGCTCCGTCGGGGATCCCTTGGACGTTTTCTACAGGGTCAGCGGTTTCAGTATGGACGATTGGGAGAGTCTCAGGAGGAATGGGAAGATACTTCTAGGCAGATTCCTGAGGGGTCGCGTGCGTTATGTCCTGGCAGATGATGCGCCGATGTATGTGTCGGTCTACAGGACCGGCTCGCCCGTCGGTGTCGATAGGCGGGTACTCGATTTCATCAGACAGAACGACGCCCTCGGCATTCTGGAGCTGCATCAGATGACGGGCATGCCCAAGGAGCAGCTGAAATCTAGCTTGGACTGGCTTGATCGGAACCTGCACCTTGTGAGGAGGTTCGAGCATCGTGAGGAGTGGTCTCGAGAGAACATATACGAACCGTATGACGCGCCGGAATACGAGGGGAATGCAAGGGACAAGATG
>JBGOWR010000060.1:0-5301 GCA_041478695.1 Thermoplasmata archaeon
GTGAATGTTGCATTCTGGATACGAAGAAAATATTATGACGCAGACGACCATGTCAAGTCCGCTGCCCCTGCGATGGAGGCAAAATAGGACACATAATGATTATTGAAAGATCTCCCATCTCAGGATTCGAGGCGTCTGAAACGCTTGGGGACTCATGAGATGACAATAAACAGCAATATTGAGAGGATGACAGACCTGAGCGCTTGGTCGGTTGAAGAGAAGAACGGGGTGATATGACGAACGAGGGAAATCCCAAAGAGACATGTTGCACGTTCTCTGCCACCCGCAAAGTCAGGCAATTGAAGATTGGAGAAGATCTGATCGGCATTTCACAGATCGATGAGATGATCAATGAGGTCTCGGGGATGGGGCTCGAGAGCGATGTCGAGATCGGTGAAGCCCTACTCAGGCGGGCCAAGATCCATAACTACGTTCCATCGACCACGAGTCAAGATTACAGGGACGCTCTTCTTGAAGAGTACAAGAGAAGGAGGGGGAAGTTGTGACGAAGATCGAGATATTCGGGCTTGGATGCGAGAACTGCAAGAGACTGGAAGAGAACGTCAAAAAGTCCATTGGAGAACTAGGCATCACCGCCGAGGTGATTAAGATCGAGGACTTCGAGATGGTGATAAGAAAGGGTGTAAAGGTGACACCTGGTCTTGCGATCGACGGCGAGCTTGTTTCGATGGGGAGGGTTCTGGATGTCGAGGAGATCACACAGATGCTCAAGAGTGATGTAAGTCTTGAAAAGACCTCACAGATAAGAATCCTGACAGGTCCCTCATCGAGTTGTGGCTGTGGTTCGAGTGGAACGACGCTCTATCCATGTGCCGGCGGGTCAAACGTGGGACAGATAACCAATGAGGCCGCGAAGAGGATCTCGGTCATGGGCGAGGGAAAATTCGCATGCTTGGCTGGTGTCGGCGCCGGAACGAAAAGCTTCGTGGATTCAGCGAAAGTCGCCAAGAATGTTGTTGCCATCGATGGCTGCAATGCGCATTGTGCAAAGAAGACGCTCGAAAGGGCAGGCGTGACTCCCACAGTCCATGTTGTCGTCACCGACCTGGGAGTGAAGAAGAAGTACGAGCTGGAGTGCGATTCAGTGGACGTCGATACGGCCGTGAAAGCGGTTCGGGGACAATTATAGTGCTTCGATGGTGCTTTCCACGCAAAGTTATAATAGGGTGTTACGAGGTCGTATTTCAACAATAATTGAAATGCTTCCGCACTAAGTTGCTGTCGGGAGAATAGAGAAGGCATCAACCTTGGGCCGTCGCTCAGGCGATGTCTGAAAAAGGCACCAGATGATATATCCTTGGAGTGTCGCGACGATGAAGAACGAGCTCGTTATCTTCGAAGGGGCTATGTGCTGTTCTACAGGCATCTGTGGTCCCGAGCCGGACAAGGCATTGATAGAACTCAACGAATCACTGAAAAGGCTCCAGAAGGAATTTAGGGACCTGAAGATAACAAGGGCATCGATGTCTTCCAATGCCCAGATGTTCCTTGAGACCCCAGAAGTGCTGGAATTGGTGAAGAAGAGCGGCCCCGATATACTCCCGATAACGATGGTGAACGGAAATATCGTTTCGAAACAGAAGTATATGAGACACGATGAAATGAAAGAAGTGATCGAGGCCAACTGGAAGAGCTGATATCGAAGAGGAAATGAGGGAAATGTCTCGAATCTCAATCCCTCCAAAAGGAGTTGAAGACTGGTATTCGATCGCTTGTTGAGGTCGTTGTCATGAACGAACTAATCGAACCGAGAAAGGGAGAGACAAGATTCGTATTCTTCAGCGGCAAGGGCGGAGTGGGCAAGAGCACGATGAGTTGCGCTACCGCCGTCTGGCTTGCAAGGAAGGGATATAAGACGTTGATCGTGACCACCGACCCCGCGCCGAATCTCGCGGACATATTCGGGCAGGGGATAGGCCACAAGATCACCTCGATAGCTGGGATTCAGAACCTGTTCGCCATCGAGATCGATCCGGACGTGGCCTCTAAGCAGTACCGGGAGAGAATGATGGCCCCGATGAGAGGAATTCTGGACGAGAAATATCTCGGGACGATGATGGAGCAGCTGAAGAGCCCCTGCGTCGAAGAGGTCGCGGCGTTCGACAGCTTCATCGAGTTCATGGACGATCCTCAATACGACGTCGTAGTGTTCGACACGGCGCCGACGGGACATACCATAAGACTTCTTGAGCTCCCCAGCGGCTGGTCCGCGGAGCTGGATAAGGGCGGTTCAACGTGCATCGGCCCCAGCTCTTCGCTGCAAGGAGCGAAGATGAAGTACAAGAAGGCGATAGGATACCTTCAGGATGGGATCAAGACCACCTTCATCTTCGTTCTGAAGCCGGAGAGATCGTCCATCGTGGAGACGAATAGAAGCATGGAGGAGCTCTCGAAGCTGGGCATACGGACGAATCTGTTGATGATCAACGGCGTGCTCCCTGAGGAGGCGGTCACAGATTCGTTCTTCAAGAAGAAGAAGGACGAGGAGCGCAGGATGCTGAGGGAGATCAACGACGAGTTCGCCGTCTGCAAGATGCAATACCCCCTGCAGGACTCCGAGATCAACGGCCTGGATGCTCTCGAATCTGTCGGTGCGTATCTGTTCGAGGGAAGGAGAACGAGTGTCCCTTCGAGTTCTGTCGCCGCGGTACCGCCGAGGTCCACCGTTGCGGTCGATATCGACGTGGTCAGAGAACTCCTGAGGCCGACGAACGGAACGAGGTACGTCTTTTTCACTGGCAAGGGAGGTGTCGGGAAGAGCACTCTGGCCTGCACAACCTCCGTCTACTTGGCCGACAAGGGTTTCAGGACGCTCATCGTGACGACGGACCCAGCGTCCCACCTGCAGGAGATATTCGGGCAGGAGATCGGTCCCGAGCCGACCAGGATAGAGGGAATGAAGATCCTGGACGCTGTGAGAATAGATCAGAAAATGGCACTTGAGGAGTACAGGGCGAGAATAATGGCGTCCGTCGAGGATGAGCCGGAAGAGGTCAGGAAGTCCGTCGAGGAGGACCTGAACTCCCCCTGCGCCGAGGAGATGTCCGCGTTCGAGAAGTTCATGAGCTACTTCTCCATGAAAGGCTATGAGGTCGTGATATTCGATACCGCCCCCACAGGCCACACGCTCAGATTGCTCGAGCTGCCGTCCGATTGGAAGGGTTTCATCGACCTTGGCACCCTGACCAAGAAGACATCGGACGAGACGATGAACAAATACGTGAACGTCATCGAGACCATGAGGGACCGGGAGAAGAGCACCTTCGTGTTCGTGGTCTATCCCGAGTACACCCCTATTATCGAGGCGTGGAGGGCCTCGCAGGAGCTGAAGAACCAGGTCGGCATCGAGACCTCGCTGGTAGGCGTCAATTACATCCTTCCGAAGGAGTATGGGCGGAATCCATTCTTCGAGAGAAGGAGGAGACAGCAGGAGAAGTACCTGACGGAGATCAAGCCGAGGTTCGGGACCCCGATGTTCCTGATTCCGTTGCTCGACCACGAGCCCACGGGCGTGGATGACCTGAAGAAGCTGGGACGGAGAATCTTCGACGGTCATTCATCCTGATGTGCGACAGGGTTTCAATTCGACGCTGGGACTGGGACTCTCCGGCCTCAGAAACACTTTTCCACCTCGATGCCCGACAGACAAATCCGTCAAGGTCAATCCTTCAGGTACTCGATGCTTGCATTCTTGTTCTTGAGCGCTAGATTCTTTGAGAGGAGTCCCGCCTCGATCCACGCCGCTTGCATGATCGCTGCCGGATTGATGCAGTCGGAGGACATCCTGGCATTCTTGAAGCACTCCCAAAATTTGCTCGCCTTCTTGTCCGTCAGGTCGACGAGGGACAAGGTACCCAGCATATCGATGAACTCCCTCACATTGTCACAATCCGTCTCAGCCTTCACGTCGAAGTCCCCGTCCTCCCTTTGGGATACCTCTATCGTCGTGTTCTTGGAACAGACGTTCATGTTGACCTTCACCTTCGAAGTCATCAGATTGCCCCTTGTTATGTCGCCGGGAGAAGAGAGGTCCAAGGATTTACTTGAAGGTTCATATTTCGAGGGAAGGAGATCAAGATCGAGGGAAAAGCATAATACCGGCATCTGGGCTCTATTGAACCGGATGGAAGAGGACGTCTGGGTGATAACATGTTCGTGACGAAGCGTTCAGGGGAAAGAGAGGAGTTCGACGAAGGCAAGGTCAGGAGAGCGATCCTTCGTGTCGGCGTGGCCGACGAGGTTGCGGAGGACATCCTCCGGGACGTGGAGAGGGACCTCCATGATGGTATCACCACCGAGGAGATATACCGGAAGGTCCACCACCTGCTCGAGAAGAAGAAGACGGTCAAGTTCGGATTGAAGGAGGCGATACTGGACTTGGGTCCAGAGGGATACAACTTCGAATCTTTCATCGGAAAGCTGTTCCAGGCGTTGGGGTATTCGGTCAGGCTGAGAGAGAGGGTTCAGGGGAAGTGCGTTTCGCACGAGATCGACGTGATAGTGGAGAAGGGGTCGGAGAGATACATGATGGAGTGCAAGTTCCACAACTCCCCTGGGATGAAGTGCAGCATCCAGACGGCACTTTACACTTATGCAAGGTTCCTTGACGTGAACGAGTCGCTGCCTCACACGACACCATGGTTGGTGACGAACACGAAGTTCACGACGGACGTCATCAGATACGCGGGCTGCTGCGGGATGAAGCTGCTGGGGTGGAGATTTCCAGAGGAAGAGGGGCTAGAGAGGCTCATCGACTCGAACCGCCTCTTTCCGCTCACATCACTCGGGCTGAAGAGATCCCACGAAAGAACACTGCTCTCCAATAACTTCGTCCTGTTGAGCGACGTAGTGAAGAACAACGAGTGCCTCTACGAACTTCTTCCCGAGAAGGATGCGGAACGAGCATTGACCAGGGCGAAAGAGATTCTTGGCCAGGGACCTTGATGAAACCCATCTACGATCTTATTGGGCATGTCCGATCCTCTCGAGACAGTCATCTGATCAATAGCTTACTGGACGTTGAGCAAGGGCGAATTGCATGCACGAACGGACCCACATACTAAAGGAGAAATCAAAAAGAATTGAAAAAAGAAAAGACAATTGTGCATTATCGTGCACAAGTGGCTCAGTATCTGCTCTTGAATGCCGGGCGGTGCTTTGAGAAGCAATCGCGGCAATAGACTGGTCTGCCCTCTGTCGGCTTGAACGGGACTTCACATTCCTTGTTACAGTCCCCGCAGACGGCCTTGTGCATCTCTCTGGGCGTCCTGTCGTACATCA
>JBGOWR010000131.1:0-3596 GCA_041478695.1 Thermoplasmata archaeon
ATCAATGTCACCATAAGCACATTTATGAAAACAAAGGCGGTGTTCATTATCAGCCAGAAGTAGATGTTATATGCGTCGTTGTATATTGCAAAATGTATGAGGTAGGTGATTATCGAAGCGGCGATAAGGATCGCTCCAATCTTGATCTGCCATTTGTCCACGCTCTTCCGCCCCTCTTTCTACTAGTCTCCATCAATCAGCATGGCGCTGACCGAAACGCACGATTGGCTACGTAACCGCGCCTTCTTATACATTTTGTCCATCATTTCGGTGATTCATTCGAGTCGTGTGGAGTCTTGTGTTGTTGCAATAGTCTGATCTCGAGCAGATCGAGCATCGATTTCAAGTCCGTAGTCGGTTCTCTGCACGTGCGATTCGAACAGACGTATGCCGTCGTCCTGTCATTTATTCGAGGTTTGTCGGTGAGGGCCTCTTCAAAAGGGCCAGAGGCTTCTCCCTCGCCTGCACTGAAAATCACGACGACTTTCGGGAGGAACTCGGTCCTCAATGCGTCGATCATCTCGGTCGTGTCACTCTCCTCAGGATCGCCGGCGATGACCACCTCGTTTGAGGGTCCCAACGCGAAATCCAGGGCGCTGAGAAGCTGCGTGTGGGCCTCCGGCATCAACGAAACCTCCTCTGCGAATCTCCGCGCGATTCGATTCGCCTTCCTCTCAAGGTCCAGGCCACCGGTCATGTGGGACAGCTTAAGCAGGCAAAGCATGGCGACGGAATTGCCGGAAGGCAATGCACCGTCATACGCCTCCTTCTTCCGGACTACTACCTCCTCCGCATCTCTCCCGGAAAAGAAGAAGCCACCATCACTTTCGTCCCAGAACTGGTCGATCATCACTGCAGTGAGGTCCATTGACACTTGAACGAACCTTGCGTTTAACGTGGCATCGTATAGTTCTAACAGCCCCCATATGAAGAATGCGTAGTCGTCCAGAAATCCATCGATCGCGGCCTCTCCGTCCCTGAAGCGATGGTACAGGCGACCTTCGCTATGGACCATGTTGTTGAGAATGAACTCTGCGGCTCTGACCGCCGACATCTCGTACCCCTTGCTCTTGAACACTCTCGCAGCCTTGGCATAGGCGACGACCATCAATCCGTTCCAGTCAGTGAGGACTTTGTCATCCCGGCGCGGTCGGACTCGCATCTCGCGACTTCTGAAGAGTCTCTCAATAGAAATCGTGAGAAGGTTCTGCAGTTCCGCGACGGTCATGTCGATCTTAGCAGCAGTCTTGTCCGTGGATTCATCCTTGTGCAGAACGTTGTCTTTCGTGTCATTGTTCTGATATTCTCCTGCAAGATTCCCAGCGCGAGTGACATTGTATGCCCCCGCGAAGACCTCCGCCTCCCTAGGAGGGAGGATCTTCTTGATCTCGTCGAGAGTCCAGAGATAATACTTACCCTCAACGCCTTCGCTGTCTGCGTCCTCTGCGGAGAAGAATGCACCATCGGACGAGGTCATCTCCCTTCGTACGTATTCGAGAATCTGTCGAACGGTTTCGGAGTACGCCTCCTTCTTCGTGACCTGGTACGCTTCTGTGTATGCGATTGAGATAAGTGCCTGGTCGTACAGCATTTTCTCGAAGTGCGGCAGAATCCAAGCGCTGTCGGTCGAGTACCTGTGGAAACCGAACCCTACGTGGTCGTAAATCCCGCCCTGCCTCATCTGTGAGAGCGTTTTCTCGACCATCTGGAGTGCATTCTCATTTCCGGTTCTATTCCAATGGCGAAGAAGAAAAGTGAGCTTCTCCGGAGTCGGGAATTTTGGGGCGCTGCCAAATCCACCATGCCGAACGTCGAAGGAGCCCAGCAGCCTTTCGTAGGCCTCATCAAGAATCGTCTTATCCAGTTCCTCTTCTCCACCAAGAGGGGGCTCGTTGAAAGCATTGACGACCCTACTCGAAATGTCATATACCTTGTCCCTCTGCAGCTCCCAGATCTTCTGGATGTTTGGGATTAGCTCCTTCATCCCGATCCTGCCATACATGCTCTCCCTGGGCACGTATGTTGTCGCAAAGAACGGTCTCTTTTCAGGGGTCATGATTATCGAGAGCGGCCATCCGCCGGTCCCGGTCATCATCTGGCAGGCGGTCATGTACGCCTTGTCAATATCGGGCCGCTCCTCCCTGTCGACCTTAACGCAGACAAATGTTTCGTTCATCAATCGAGCGATCTCGGGATCCTCGAAGGATTCTCGCTCCATCACGTGACACCAATGACACGTGGAGTAACCTATGGAAAGAAACACAGGCTTATCCTCGATAAGAGCCCTCCTGAAGGCCGCCTCGCCCCACGGGTACCAATCTACCGGGTTGTAGGCATGTTGGAGCAGGTATGGGCTCTTCTCCGAGATCAGTCTGTTTGGACGCCGTTCAGATACCGGCCGCATGTTCGTGTTCTTCCACACTTTCCTTCTTGAGCGGCTCGATCTTGACTCCCTTGCGCTTGTAGTAGTCCTCAATGGCGGCGTGCAAAGCGTCGGCGGCAAGGTTCGAGCAATGCATCTTGATCGGCGGAAGTCCTTCCAGGGCGTTCGCAACGTCCCCTCTGGTAATCCTCAACGCTTCCTTGATCGTCTTCCCTTTCGCAAGTTCGGTGATCATACTGCTAGTAGCTATCGCCGCTCCACAACCGAAAGTCCTGAACTTGATATCGGTCAAGACATCGTCCTTGACTTTGATCTGGATCTCCATCATGTCCCCGCATACGGGGTTACCTACACGCCCAACACCATCAGGATTCTCTATCGTCCCCACGTTCCTTGGGTTCCTGAAGTGGTCCATACATCTATCAGAATACATATTCAAATCTCCGATTCCGGGGTCAGTGGCGACATCTTTCTCAGAAGGTCAACAACACCCGGCACCATATCCAGCACGTAATCGACATCCTTCTCAGTTGTCCATCTTCCTATTGTTAGAAGAAGTGTTCCCTGAGCCTCTTCCGGGGGAACACCCATTCCTCTCAAGACATGCGACGGCTCCAGAGTCTTCGAACTGCAGGCTGAGCTCGTCGCTGCAGCGATCCCCAGATCATACAATCGAAGTATCAAGGCTTCGCCTTCTATGTAATTGAACCTGAAATTCACGTTGTTCGGAGAGCGTTTCTCGGGATGTCCGTTCAGCTGTGCACCCTTGGTCCTCGATCCGATTTCGCCTATCATCCTGTCCCGGAATGATCTCAGTCTTGCGCTCTCCTCCGCCATCTCTCCCTTGGCCAACTCGGCCGCTTTCCCAAAGCCTACTATGCCGCCGACGTTTTCCGAGCCTGATCGTAATCCTCTTTCCTGTCCGCCACCGTGGACCAGCGGTTCTATCTTGATCCCCTTCTTCACATAAAGCGCCCCGACGCCTTTGGGACCATAGATGTCGTTCGACGACATCGACAATAGGTCGATGTTCTCACCTTTGACATCGATCTCCATCTTCCCAACCGCCGGGACGCCATCGACATGAAGATAGGCGCCATGCTCCTTTGCGATCCTCCCGATCTCCTTTACTGCTTGAACGGTGCCGATCTCGCCGTTAGCGTAAGTTACCGAGACTAGCGTTGTCTCCTTCACCATAGCGTCTGCGATTCTC
>JBGOWR010000098.1:0-4129 GCA_041478695.1 Thermoplasmata archaeon
CCTTTGACAACCGGAGCGGATAGTTCGGCTCCCTGACCAGGGATTCAAGTATCTTTCGCCTCGTTGGGTTCTCGATTATCGATAACAGCACGTCGAGGTCGTTCATACTAACACCGACTAGTTAACCTCAAGTTGTAAACATAGGATATCAAGTTTTCCCCTTAGACTCTCAGATCGACATCGGAGAAGTAGTCAATAGCAGCCTTGAAGGTTCGGGATCGGGGGTTGCTGGGAAATAACTATAACTACGAAGAGGGAGTTCCGAGACATATGCCCGGAGAGCTGGTCGATGATATTGTCATGATTAGGGATGAAAAGGAGGCTAGCCAGATATACAACAAGGGATTCTACGGTTATCCGCTATCCGGGGGCGCCCTCGAGCTCGACATGCTCGAGGCTTGTTATCTCCTAGAGACCGGAAGGATCGAGATCCTCCAAAATCGGAAACCTTTGACTTTCTCGCAAATGATCAGGCTCAGCGCCACGACTTGCGAGGGCTTCGAGATCAACTACATCGTATATCGAGACCTCAGGCAGAGAGGATACGTCGTAAAGCCAGATACTGGTGATTTTGACTTCCGAGTGTTCCCGCGCGGGGGTACTCCGACGACGTCGCAGACAAAGTATTGGGTATTGGCAGTGGCTGAGAGGTCCATTTTTGATATCAAGAGCTTCCTTGAGGAGATGACGAGATCAGAAAGGACAAGGAAGGAGCTCTTGCTGGGGATCGTTGACGAAGAGGGCGACATAACATACTACAAGGCCTCGAGATCTGTGATGGGCGGGCAATCGATTGAGGGGTCCATTCCGCAGACGGAGGGGGTCCTTTTTGAGGACAGAGTGATGGTCCTTGATGACGATGAGGCGGAGACACTCTACAGGCACGGATTCTTCGGCAAGAAGCTTGGCAAGGTGCTCCAGCTCTCGCTCATCGAAACGGCCTACCTCATGGGTCTGGGGAAGATGAAGTTGAGAGCGCCAGGAACGAACCGCGGGATCAACCTTGCAGGATTTGTCAGGAAGGCCATCAAGATCCAGCCCGACTTCGAACTGAGGTTGAGGGCGTACAGTGACATGCGTAAGAAAGGCCTGATAGTCAAGACAGGATTCAAATATGGGGCCCATTTCAGAGTCTACGAATCGAATCCAGAGAATCATCATGCGAAGTATCTGGTTCACGCCATCCCCGAGGACTACAAAGCGATGTGGCCCGAGATCTCACGAGCTGTAAGGCTCGCTCACGGCGTGAAGAAGGAGATACTCTTTGGGAGGGTATCGGAAAGCGACGTGCAATACGTCAAACTGAGAAGAGTCAGGCCCTAGACGCTCGTTAGGATGACTGCGGAACACTACTGGCTTCGGTGCGTTGCGATCCGCCGCTCAGTATCTCGCTCTTCAGTTTGGCCGCACCCGCGTAGTCTTGCGGATCCATTTCAATCGCATCATCAAGAAGCACCATGGCATCATCGGTCTTCCCTGTGTTCTTGAGTATCGTGGCCATTTTCACCATGAAGTGACAGCGCTTGCGGTCGTACCCAGTGTACTCGATCGCCTTTTCATATGTGTCCAGTGCCTTCTCGATTTCCCCGTTCTTCAGATAACCTTCAGCCAGTCTGGAGAATCTGCTCGATTTGGTTTCTGGAGGGACGTCTTCCTCGGCCGAGGCTCGGAGTGTCTCTATTATCCTCATTATATGGGCAGGCTTCTCGACCTCCGTCCCGCAAGAAGAGCATTTCACAGCGCCTCTCTCAAGCGGAGCACCGCACCTGGCGCATGACTTGGAAAGGGCCGTACCACAGTCTGGGCAGGAATCCCAGTCAGTCTCCACGATCGCATGGCAGTTGGGGCATTCTGCCGCGGTCTTTACGGCAGAGACCTCCATCTTCCCCATCACCCCTGCTCGTTCCTCCTCAGACGGAAGGAAGAAGCTTCGATTGAAATACAGAAATATGAAAGCCAGCAGTTCCCCGATGCCTATGATTGCGCCCGTCCAAAATAGATATGGGTCCTTTGAGTAGTAGACCATCATCGCACGGAATGGAAGTGAGAGGCCCAGCGACGTCATGACTCCTTTCCAGCTTCCGATCTCGGCCCGCCATACCGATCTTCCAGAGGATAACTCGAGACCTCCGACCAGGAAAAGGAATAGGACGATGAGGGTGCCGGCGGTCGTGCCGATGATGCCATCGAGAATGAAGACCCAAATGGAAGCAACGAAAGTCAGGAGGCCTCCTGCAATCAGTAGGATCCCGCTTGGTTTCAGCAATGACTTTCCGCGTGACAAACTTCCAACCAAGCCGAGTAATAGCTAGGTCTAGTAAATAATCTTTCGGCGACCTGCCACACTGATCGATTGAAGGTCGGTCAGCTTAGAGCTGGATCTCTATTCCCAACTTCTCTGTAAGCTCCTTGTATCTGTTCCGGATCGTAACCTCGGTCACTCCCGCGATGTCCGCGACCTCTCTTTGGGTCCTTCGCTCGTTGCATAGAATCGATGCGATGTAGATCGCAGCTGCGGCCACACCAGTTGGCCCTCGCCCAGAGGTCAGCTCCTTCTTCGCGGCATCCTTCAAGATCTCTCCAGCCTTCGACTGAACCTCTCCGCTCAGCTTCAGCTCGCTGCAGAATCTTTGAATGTAGTCTTGCGGCTTAGTCGGCATCAGTTTCAGTTTCAGTTCCCTGGTCATGAAACGGTAGGTCCTGCCGATCTCCTTCCTTCCCACTCGGCTCGAGTTCGCGACTTCGTCCAGGGTTCTCGGGACGTTGCACTGTCTGCAAGCTGCGTACAAAGAAGCTGCGACGACACCCTCGATGCTCCTGCCTCTGATCAGGTTCTTGTTGACGGCCTTTCTATAGACCATCGCCGCGGTCTCCCTCACATTCCTCGGAAGGCCCATCGCAGATGCCATTCGATCGAGTTCGCTGAGTGCGAACGCCAGGTTGCGTTCGGTGGCGTTCGAAACCCTGATCCTCCTCTGCCACTTGCGCAGTCTGTAAAGTTGTGCCCTGTTCCTAGTCGGGATGCTCTTGCCGTAGCTGTCCTTGTTCTTCCATGATATCTCTGTTGAAAGACCCTTGTCGTGGATTGTGTATGTCATCGGAGCGCCAGTCCTGGCGCGCTTCTCGCCCTGCTCGACGTCGAATGCTCTCCACTCGGGTCCCTGATCAATGAACTGGTCATCGATGACCAGCCCACAATCCTCGCAGACCAGCTCACCACGTTCATAGTCCCTAACAAGGTGCCCGCTGTTGCACTCGGGACATCGTTCTATCTCATCGGTCCCTTCTTTTACCCTTGCCAAAGTCATCGACCTCCTCCACGTATACCTGCTTGCCCAAGGCAGCAAGAAGGTTCAGGTCACCGGCTGGCTCTATCGAGACGTAGGGGTTGGAAATAGGGCCGAACACCCTCCTGACCGTACCAACACCTCTCTTTCGGTTGTCTACGATTCTTGCCTTGAATCTAGGAGCAAAAGCAGCCTTGATGACGAGCTTCCCATCAAAAGTTACCTCTTGGACCGTTCCAAGGACCTTCATTTGCTCACCAAGTCTCACCGAATATGACCCTGCGCTGCCAACTACATTCTAGATGTTCTATTTAAATATTTCGTAAAGTTTTAATCTGTATCGTCCACGTCACTTAAGCATTGCCGTGAACTGAGACGATGCCAGCGACTTGGCAATCGCGCCGATTGGTCGAAATCTTGTGCTCTCTGTAGATTCCGAATGATTTAAGATTGCACAATCAATCCGAAGTCACATGGTGGTGTCGAAGGACCATCCGAGGTACCGGTCGCTTGTCATCAGGGAGCTGCTCGCCGAACTGAACAAAGCTGGATTGGTCTCTACCACTGGCCTGATCGCGCATGGTAGGGGAGAGGCTTTCGATTACCTCCTAGGTGAGACCACGAATCCAAACGCTTTGAAGGCCGAGAGTGTGGCGGTCGCTTACCTGTTAGAGGCCAAGAACCCAGTCATCTCAGTCAACGGTAACGTTGCCGCTCTCTGTCCCAGAGAGATCGTATCCCTGTCCGAGATCATACCTGCCAAGATAGAGGTCAATCTTTTCCATCGGACCGAAGAGCGAATGGAGAGAGTGTGCGCTCACATGGAGGCGATGGGCGCAAAG
>JBGOWR010000094.1:0-4170 GCA_041478695.1 Thermoplasmata archaeon
CCTATGATAGCAACATCCGTTTCCATGTTCGCCACTATCGAATCGAATCGTGTTCAATCACTATAACTGTTCTTCCGTTGGACTACATCGATTGATAAACCCGCTAGTCGGGGAGTGATTTTCAAATCCAGAAGACGAGCGAATTGGACGTACGCCGCGTCTCGGCAAGCGTCAGCGAGTCAATGTTACGTTTATGAACTGATAGGAACGCGAAGTCATGCGATGAGAATCGATTGGCCGCTCGTAAAGATAGAACGCATTCCCTTGTGAGAACTTACGGAACTCGTGATATCGAGCCTTTCTCTCAGAGATGTCTACATGAACTTCTGAATCCGTCGGAGTATCTGTTCCTTCGGAATGGCACCGACGATCCTATCCACAAGCCTCCCATTCTTAAATACCAGCAGCGTAGGAATCGCGGCGATGTTCTGTCGCATCGCGGTCATCTGGTTCTCGTCCGTGTTCAACTTGCCAAAGGATACCTTTCCTTGAAGTTCATTCGAAAGTGATTCGATGATCGGGGCTATCATTCTGCACGGCCCGCACCATGGAGCCCAGCAGTCAATCACAGCGACCTGATGATCCTTAACGAACCCGTCAATACTCGAATCCGTGACCTCAACCGGGCCAGAGGATACCTCAGCACTCGTCTTTCCCATGTCGGTTTTCATCTGCTCGATTTTTTTCTTTCTAATCTCTTCCAGTTCATCCATTTGATCATCCTTCGAATCGGTTGTGCGCCATTTGGGCATAAGCGTATGCCGAATGTCTACTTAAATACCTTTTCCCAGAAGGATTAGGTACCGCAATGTCTGAGTCAAGAATCCTTATGCGATGGGGAGCGTCGAGACATTCCGAAGAGTTTTTAAGAGGCCATCACGATATCCACGTGGGATGGCCAATGTTGGAGGAAGCTTCTGAGCTCATCGGGTTGCAGGTGTATACACCTAACGGCATCTTTCTAGGAAACGTGAACAACCTCGTCATCGACCTTGAACGAAAACTGGTCGATGGCATCTTCGTCAGCGAGACGAATCCGCTTCTGGTCGAGGACTCGAAAGCGGTGAACATACCATATCGCTGGATCCAGGCGGTAGGAGACATCGTCCTGCTGAAGTACTTCCCCAAGAGGGTCACTGCGAAGAAGCACGCTGCCACCCCGAAGGTCTGAGCGAGAACAATCTTTTTGTTTTAGTTTCCTCCTACGGCCAAGTATGTCCTTCATTTCGAATGATAGAGTGTACATCGATCCATCTGCTGTGATTATAGGCGACGTCACCATCAGAGCCGGAGTGAGCGTGTGGCCGTTCGCGGTATTGAGAGCGGATCTCAACAGCATCGAGATCGGAGAAGGGTCGAACGTCCAGGACCATGTTGCGGTGCATGGTAACGAGGGTTTTCCGAACAAGATAGGGAAGAACGTCTCGATAGGGCATGGCGCGGTAATCCACGGCGTGACGATCGGCGACAACTGCATTATTGGCATGCACTCCACGCTGATGAATGGCGCGGAGATCGGCGATGAATGCATAATCGGTGGTGGCGCTTTAATCACCGGCGGTACGAAGATCCCCGCAAGATCCGTCGTCGTGGGTGTGCCTGGAAAGATCATCAAGCAGGAGGATGTGACCATAAAGGAGAAGGCATTGAGGAACGCAGATGAATACCACAAGCTAAGGGATGCCTATCTCAGCGGGAAATATACGCGCCACATGGTCCCTTGAGGCTCTTTTTCAAGCTCAGTTCCTTGACGAGGACGTTAATATCGATAGAGCAGGCTTGAGACAATTCCTCATGCATCGCCTTCATCCTCTCAGCCGCGACACCGAACCCTCGATCTTCCAGGTCCCTTGCGGCGATTTCCAGAGATCGTACGTCAGTGTCTCCGACGAGATTGTCCGCATGCGAGACTATCTTCTCCTCGATCGTCTCAGGCATATAATTCGCGCGCGGGAGCCCGAGTGCCTTCGCCTCCTCCCAAGTGAGTCCTGCCCCGACGTGCCTTCGAACAATCCTTATCAGTTCCTCTGGCATTCCGCGAGCCTTCAGTATGTCGGCTCCAGCGATGCCATGGTGTATACCCTGTGTCCTCGATCTGCCGACATCGTGGAGAAGAGCCCCCGCCTTCACAAGATCCAAATTGGCACGACAATGCTCTGCTATCTTCATTGAGACAAGAAGGACCGCGCAGCAGTGCTTGATTATGCTCCGACTGCAACCCTCCTCCTTCAGTATCTGGATGCACTCCTCCTCAGTCGGAATCGTTGACAACTCTCTTCCCCCTCTCGCATGGAAGGATATGCAGACGGCCCTTGAATTCCCTTGTGAGACCCTCGCCCTTTAGGAAGCGGTCCAAGAAGACAGCGAGGGCGGCGACCTCAGAATGTGGCTGGTTCCCTACAGCGATATTGTACGTCGCCATCTGATAGACCTCCGGCGGGACCTTCTCGGCTCCGACCACAAGAAGCACCTTTTCTGAGGAGATCCTCTGAATGGCATCATCAATATGGATACCGTACATGGTCAGATGGACGATCTCCCCTTCGAACTGCTGGATGCACTCCCTCCACCTGACCCCGGTCTTGATGGTGAAGTCTCCGCCGAACCGCTTCACAACGCCTCGTACTACCTTCTCTAGCTCTGGGTCCTTCGTGGAGACAATGATCCCTTTCGCTCCCAAGGCCCGAGCAGCAAGAGCGACGTGGGTCGTTACCCGTTTGTCCCTAGCTGGACGATGACCCAGTCTCAAAATCCAGACATCTGCCATTCACGACATCCTCACGTAGTTCAGTTCTTCATGAGCTCGATCCGGTGGCCCCTGTAGTCGAGCTTGATGGAACGCTTCACGAGACTCCTGAGCATCGTCGAGGTTATTCCCAGGTTCTCGGCCACATCGCCGGCGAACCTGCCCTCTGGCCCCACCTGATCCAGGATCTTCTCCTCGACCTGCTTGAACTCGCTCTCTGGCAGCATCGCCGCGGCCAGCACGTCGCTTATCTCATAGACGGGCCACGACGCATTGATGTGGAAAGAGGTGTAGTAAGTGTGATAGGCTTTTTCCGGATGGGATCCGCTGGTCGATTGCCACTTCGTCTCGACGAGCTTCATCTTCTCGAAGAACTTCAGCGCCTCCTTCCCCTCGTGCCCGTACTTCTCCTCTATCTCTTTCGAAGTACGCCACTCGAGGGTGACTTCCTTAAGGACCTCCCTCTTGACTTTGGTATCAACCGCCCTCAGCATAGGTACTAGTTCAGAAGGTTCGTTGATGACCTTGATTCTGTTCATGTAGCACACCTTATTGATTTGACAGCGTATAAAAGCGTATCATCATCGAGCCAGAAAGCCAGAAAGACCCAAGGTTGTTTCCTTGATTGCAAATGGATTATAAACCCCATTTCACTTCTCCCACGTGAATGAAGACAAAATACCAATGCCTCGTCTGCAATAAGGTCCATGACACAGAGGAAGAGGCGCGCAACTGCCATAAAGGA
This sequence comes from Thermoplasmata archaeon, assembly GCA_041478695.1. Taxonomy (GTDB): domain Archaea; phylum Thermoplasmatota; class Thermoplasmata; order Methanomassiliicoccales; family JACIVX01; genus JAJRAG01. The sequence goes on from JBGOWR010000094.1 coordinate 3,492, forward strand.
CCGATTCAGGCATTCGAACAGGGCGTGACGCGGTATCCAAAGAAATCGTTCTTCGGACGTTAGAGCTCAGGGCAGGACCGCGAAGACGCCAGCGATCACTATCAGGGGAACGACTATCATCAAGAAGTCGTCGTCGACGTATTTTGAATTCAGCCTCTCCGCCCATATTGCCGCGGGAGTTGCGAGAAGGCTTGCGATCATGACTTCGATCGATGGCCCGATTATCACCGACATCGAGACGATCGCGATCAGGAAGTAAAGGACCAGGGGGACGTACGGATACAGCGAACTGCTCTTTCTTCTCAAATCCCCGATGACCGGGTCCACCCATCCCATCCCCATGAATGCTGGAGCTGCATAGCCAAAGGGAAAGAAGAGGAAAGCGATCGTCATGGCTATACCGGCCCAGGCGGCTGCGGAGACCTGATATTTCTCATACTCCCGCATTCCGATTATCTTTGGTTTGTAGGCAAGTCTCAGAACTTCAGCGATCAAAACGACCGCCATGATAGCGATAAGGGTCAAGACCCTGGTAGGTCCTCCTATCCAGAGAGGGTCCGGCAAGAAGTAGTACACTAGGAAGAGCGGCGTCGAGACATGGACGATCCTTCTCAGCACATGTCCTGCGTCCATAGAGATTCTATGTGTTCCTGCGTACAAAAAACAGTCGAATGATCAG
>JBGOWR010000090.1:0-4281 GCA_041478695.1 Thermoplasmata archaeon
ACGTGACCCAGGGGACATGATCACGATTCATCTTGTTGACACGCCTACCAAACGCCTACGGATGAAGAAGGACTTCCCTCTGAACGGTTGGATGTTCCCGCATCGTCGAGGAGCGAACATCGGCGTGGTGGGCTCCGGGGTTAATAAGAACAGGATCGAGGCGACGCTGTCAATGATCCGAGAGAAGGTGAGAGAGCGCTACGGACTAGTGGAAGGTGAGGATGATCTGATGGCACATCCTTTGCCCTTCGTCCCAAGGAAGGTGCTGCACACCCGTAGGTCGATGATCGTGGGGGATGCCGCGGGATTTGTGAACCCTATCACTGGTGAGGGCATGAGCTATGCGCTTGCTAGCGGAAGAATGGCCGCCCGTACGGCCGTGGAGGTAATCAATGAAGAGAAGGGATTGGAGCATCTGGCAGTGTACGATTCGAGGTGCAAGATGTCCATCATCAGAGATATCAAGGCAGCTTCGTTCCTCTCGCCATTCCTACATCGCATCGTCGGAGTCGTCGACACCCGTCGCTTCTTTGACAATTTCCAAAGGGAGGAGGTCCTATTGAGGGTCTGTCTCAGCATAGCACGTGGAGAGGAGGACTGGCGTTCTCTTCTTCTCAAGACGATACCTCGCTTTCCTCGACTCTTCTTCTCTTCACTTGGATGACTAGAAGACAGAAAGGTAACGCAATGATGCGTATAGCAGACCTATAAGGGCCACCAAAAGCACAGGTCTCGATTCCTTGTATCTCAGGAATAGGGCGACCGCGGCCGCTCCAAGCACTGGGAAGGCGATAAAATCCAGACTGTTCTGAAATATGAACAATGGGGTGAGCGCGACCAGGAATATGAGGGCCGCCACGACCTTCAGCCCTTTCTTGATCCCCAGTGAGGTGTAGATTGTCCGAACCCCGGCGCGGCGATCCTCTTCGTATCCATCGATGTCCGTGATCATGCTTCCCACGACCAGACCTAAGAACATAAAGAAACCGACAAAGAAACCCTCCGTCGTGAGTTGTGGGACGAAGACATTTCCAGTAAGGTAGGGTACGTAGACGTTGCCAGATGTGTATTCGGCGACCTCACTATAGGGAGTCGAGTGACCATATAGGAAAGCTAGGAAGGTGCCAAGACCGATCAGGACAGGGCTGAGTATATGGTCCTTGAAGCGGACCGGTTTGAAGGAATAGATCCAGGATAGCCCTAGTACGACCAAGATGATGATGCCCTGTTCAATGGAAACCAGGAGACTTGAGGCGATCGAGATCGCCGCTAGGATCAGAGCGATCTGATGGAGCGTCGTCTGGTCGATTATTCCGGAAGCGAGCGCCCTGGCCTTCCTCTTGGGTTCGTCGCAGGAGCTGTCGCTTATGTCGTTCCATATCGTGCTGACCTGCCATGCCATCATCGCTGAGAGGATGGACAATCCCGCGAACGCCAGATTGACGTAGAAAGGGGTCTCGATGATCTTTGTGACAAGTCCCAGATTTGAGGAATGGCGCCATCCTGTCACTATGCCGGCGGAGACGATCGCTCCGAAGAACAGCGTCTGGGCAGGCCTCATGCTTCTGACCACTTTGATGAAGTTCGACTTGAGGGTGAAGTAGGTGATGACCAGTGCCAGCACAATTCCTGCAAGCAAGTAGTAGAGGTAGAGGAAAAGGTGGAACTGGTAGTATCGCGTGAAGTCGAATGCCGGAAATTGCGGCACGCCACCAGGCATACCCACAGGAAGAAATGCAGCTGGTGTGGCCATGATGAACATGAAGAGGAAAGTGAATAAGATGAGGAAACCGATCCTGAGGATCGCGATCCCGCGACCAGCTATGCTTGATAGTGTGCCTCTCTGGGTCCAGATGGTGTAGGCGAACAGGCCGAACAGGACTACGACGACCTCGATCGCCTGACCAATGTGGAAACCCTCTCCACTGAAATGGAATATGGCGTTGAGGAAGTCGTTCACCGAGAAATACGCGTAGTTGTGGTCTAATCCCCCGATATAGCGGTCCAGGATAGGGGGCAACACTATGATCCAGTAGAAGCTGGAGACATAGTTGACAGATCTCCTTACCCCTCTTCCAGAGAACGCTGAGAGGAGGAAGACAAGGCCCATGAAAACTACGACGTAGAAGCCGACGTGGTGTGCGATGCTGTATATCCAAGGATGAGGAGTGTTCACGAACCCAGGGTCAAGGAGATAGTACTCCAATAGGTCCCGGACAAGTGCCAGTACGACAACGTAAAGGAGCACCCACAGCAAGGAAAGACGGGTCTTCTCTAGGAACGCGACGAGTCCATCAATCTTCCGATAGAAGAGTCCTTCCAGCTGCTCCGCTTTGGGACCCCCATCCATGTGATTCAAATCGTCTACTGGCTATTTAAACTCTATCCGCGTTCTGTCGCAGCTCCAGACTGTCGACTACGCCTTCGGTTCTTTCATAGTCCACGATCGCCAATATCTTTCTGTAGGTTCGTGTGGCATCTGTCAGCGCCTTGGCCATATGTTCTTCCCTCGCCCTTTCGAGCTCCCTGAAACCTTTGGCCCTGTTTACTCTCCTGTCCCAGTCGACCACAAAGCTCTGTGGGGACGAGAGGTCGAACTTCTTCTTCCAGGCCTTCCTGGCAAAGAACGATTCCCTCAGCAGATCAATGCCCCCGACGCTATCGCAGAATGTGTCTGAGAAGTTCTCCTCATCCATATCAATCGCGATGATAGGCACTCTGTCATTGTCGCACAATTCAAGGACCTTGACGAAACACGGAGGAGGTAGCACGACCTTCCCGAAAGTCGCCAGATTCTCAGCGTAGACTATTTCAAGCTCGCTCGGCTCATACTTGTCATAGTCCTCCTTCTTCCTGAGCCCTTCAAGCTCCCCCGCCGAGATCGAGACCGCGACGGCATCCGGTTTCACTTCCAAGAATGCATTCGAGACCGAATCCGCCTCCGATTCCAGACCCTTCACGACCGGAAGGATCTCAACAACTGAACCATCCAGTTTAACGCTTCTCATATGATCCACTTCGGGAAATGACCAGGTCGAACAGCTTGTCTGATTCGTCTATCTTCTTGAGCTCATCCCTTCCGATGAGCGGGGTGCCTCCTATGCTGCACCTGTTCCTGACTCGCTCTATGAAGATCATAGACTTGCGCTCTGTGATCTTTGATATGTCCGCGACCGTGTGGGCCTTCTCAACGAGCCTGCTCTCGTCCTTTCCAAGTCCTGTCAGTATCAGCGTACGGTCATGGCTGGTAAGTGCCTCGAATGGGCACTTCACCGTCGGGACTATCGAGTACCCTAGACGATCAAGAATACCAAACACTTCCTGGCCGAACACATCGAGCTTGTTCAGATCCACGAGATGCTGTCCGGTCCTCGAATTGTAGATGAAAGGGTCAAGAGGAACGACCAGCAGCTCATTGAGATACTCCTCGATCCTTGTCGCGACATCGATCGTGGCACCCATACCAGATTCGTACATCTGAATCGTCCTTCTCGATACGCCGGCCACTTCCGCCAATGTGCCGAGGCTGATATTCCTCTCTTCCCTCAGCTTCCTGAGCAGCTCACTGTCGAGCTTCACGTACAGGCCGCCTGGGGCGGCGAAGATGAACGGTGGGATGCCTTCGAGGACGAAGTCAGAAAGCGTATCGATCGAGACGATCGGGATCCCGAACCTGGAATAGACTATGCCTTCCTCCATCTCTCCGGAACCGGACCTCTCGCCGACAACCAACGGTGAGGCCTCCAGCGCCTCCGTAAGGACTTTCAATTCCTCCGCATTCTCCTTCGAGAAAGAATCGATGTTGCCGAGAACTTTCATTATCAGAAGTATCTTGTCTCTTCTCGCGACTACGTCAAAGCTGATTCTGCGCATGACGAGAGTTCTAGAGACATAGAATCCTGCTTTCGCCAGGATGTCTCTGACGTTCTCTATCAGATCCTCCTTGTACACACTATTTAACAAGCCGAGCTTCTATATAACCCTTCTTCATCGGAAATGAATGATGGCTTGAAGGCCTATTCGTCGATTTGGAGCATAATCAGGTGAGCGCAGAGGATGTCTCCTCTGGCTCACTCAATATCCTCCTTCTTGAGTCAAGACAGTCCCATCAGGACTCTCTTTGTCTTCTACCTGACGTATTCGAAGTCCTTCATGATCTTGTCGTATTTGGTGAGATCAGTGCGGGAAGTAGGTCTGACCTTCTCCATCGCTTCGAGGAAGGCTTTCATGTTCACCCGCTCTTTCTGCAGCGAGTCCTTTGAGAGGTCTCCGCCCTTCGCA